>JAYUFJ010000257.1:0-4866 GCA_043738775.1 Flavobacterium sp.
AAGGCAATTTTCGAGCAAATGATGGAGCAATTTATGTTGGCGAATTCAAAAACGATGTGCCGCACGGAACGGGCAACAGCACCTCAGCAGCAGGCGATGAGTATGTGGGTGCATTCATTGACGGGCTTCGAAATGGGCTCGGCAGCATGACCTATGCAGATGGCACGACCTATGTTGGCGATTGGGTCAACAACGAGCGGCACGGCAAAGGAACAATTCAAATTTTCAATGGTGATTCCTATACAGGCGATTGGAAAAACGGCCAAAAAGATGGCATAGGTACAGCGGTTTATCCTAGCAAAGACGTTTATCGCGGTGAATTTAAAAACGACAAACGGCACGGAAAAGGCAAATACACAAAACCAAATGGGTTTTATTCTGAAGGGATTTTTAAAAACGGCGATGCTTTTCAGGTAAAATATTTCAATAAAAATGGTATTGAAATTTCTATGAAACTTTATTTTCGTTAAACAAAAAATACGACAAATGTCGTATTTTTTTGTCTCTAAAAGTTTCTCAAATTTGTTAAATAAATTTAAAAAACATAAAATTATGAAAACTAAATATTTAATATCAACCACTTTTTTATTAATTGGTTTTATTCAAAATGTCTTTTCTCAAACCTATCTTGATTCACAGAAGCAAAACAACGAATATAAAAGTTTACATGATGCTACAACAAGAGCTTACGCCACTCCCAACACCTCTAGCAATCAAAATAGCTCGAACTCCGGTTCGACCATATCAAACACTTCGTCATCTTCAAACAATAATTCTGGCAGTTCGGTTACCAACTATAATTTTAACAATACTGAACGTTTAAATTTAAATTCATACGAACGCGATCAAGCTAGAAATCAAAAAAATCACGACAAACAGCAAGCCATTTATGATTCATTTGATGCCAAAGAAAAAAAATGGCGTGAACTTATGGAGGCAAGCAGATTAGAAAAAACAGGCGAAAATTTTTATAAATTTGTACAAATGGGTATTCAATGTGGTTTAGATGATTACACCTGTAGCCGCATGTTAGGTGGCAGTCCCGAAGGATATGAACAAATGATTAATCCATATAGCACCGATGGAAGTGCCAATTTTTCTGGCAGTACAACCTCTGATTGCAGTGGCGATTGCATTGAGACACTAAATTATGGAAACGGAGTTGCCACTTATGTTGGAAATACAAAAAATGGTGCTGGAAATGGAAAAGGTCAATTAAATTATGCAGATGGAATGGTGCTTAGTGGTACTTTTGTTAAAGGCATTATAAAAGGCGATGTTACCTTAAAGTATGCTGATGGAGCAATTTATGAAGGCGGATTTTCTAACAATGAACAAAATGGTTGGGGGAAATATTCAAACAAGAACTCCAGCTCAACAGGATTTTATAAAAATGGTAAAATAGAAAAGCGCGGGCAAAGAACGATTGAGCAAGCCAGCGGGCAAATAAAAATGATTAATTATGATGACCCTACAAAATCAACCATAAAATTCACAAATGGTGCAGATTTTATTGGAACCTTAGATGAAAACAATAACTATGTCAACGGGCGAGTAAACTTTGGTTCAGATCATTATTTTATTGGCGACATTAAAGAAGGGAAAAAAGTAAAAGGCTTCTATTTCAACAAGGGAATAAGTTATGAAGGCGTTTTTTATCCTGATGGAATTAATTTAAAAATTGGTACCGTAACTAATACGGCAGGCAACTATAAATTAATGGGCTACTTCAACGAAAGTGGCAAATTACAAGGCTACGGAAAATATTATGATGATAAAGGGAATATTGTTGAAGCTGCAAATTATGAGAACAATATTTATGGTGGTGCTGTTATTTATACCTTTAAAAATGGCGATGTCTTGACAGGTACTACCAAAATAAGTTCATACAAATTATACGGATTAGTAAAACTCAGCGATGGACAATTTTATATGAAAGGTTTAAAAGAAAACGGTTGGATTGACCCAGATTCTTCTGAAAAAGCAAATATATTAAAAATATATGCAGATACCAATGCATTGTTAACACAAGAACGCATCAATTTTGAAAATGCTTTAAAATAAATTTAACAACCAATTTATAAAAAATACGACATTCTTCGTATTTTTTTGTATTTGTAAATGTAGTAAATTTACCATATGACTTTTAAACACTTATAAAATGAAAAAATTAGTACTATTATCGTTTTTAATTTCGGGGTTACAAATCTTTGGGCAAACAATCCTTGAAAGTTATCCAGGTTCAACACCAAGCATTTATCAAACAAGTAATTACATTAATTTGAATGGCAAAATGTATTATTTTGGAAGAACATCAGGCTATCAATGGTCATTGTACACAACCGACGGAACTGTAACTGGCAATGTTGTGGTTAAAAACTTGGGACTACAATTGGCAAATGTAATTCCGCAAGATATTGATGCCCGATACAATGATTACAAAGCTGTTTTTGATAATAAACTGTATTTTACAGCAATTGGTCAACTTTGGCAATCTGATGGAACCACAACAGGAACAAATTTATTCTCTACAGCATATAACGCAAAATATTTTAAAGTTTTTAATAATAAATTATATTTTACTGCACAAAATGGTACTAATGGCATAGAAGTTTGGAGCACCGATGGCACCGTTGCCGGAACAACAATGCTTAAAGATATTTATCCAGGAGCCAATCCATCAATCGATCAGCAATTTGACCCACATTTTACAGTTTTCAATAACAAATTATTTTTTGTTGCAAATGACGGAACAACTGGTTTTGAATTGTGGTCAACCGATGGCACAACCGCAGGAACTAATTTATTTAAAAACATCAGAATTACCGAAACAGAATCAAATGTATATAACACAGGCTCTTTTATGGCAGTTTCTGTTTACAGTATTGAACCGTTTAAAGTGTATAACAATAAAATGTACTTTAATGCTATTGATGATGTTACTTATCCTTACGGAAATGAGTTTCGATTATTTGAAACCGACGGAACTCCAGCAGGCACAAAAAATGTAAGCATATCTGTTAATTATGCTACTTGTGGTTGTAGTCCTGGTGCACAAAACTTTTTTACAGCTAAAGGATTAACTGTAACTACAAACAATGATTTGGTTATGGCTGGTTCACCCGTTTTTCCTATAAGTACTGGTGCTAATTTATTTGGAATTTACAAATTCAATACTTCAAACGCTATTACTAAAATACAAAATACTTTTGTTTATCAAGGTGACTCGGGTAGTGGATCAGATACAGACCAATTTTCTATGAAATTTTTTAATGGAGAATATTACTTTATTAGTCAGGCTGCTAGCACCTCAATTGAATTATGGAAAATGAATCCAACAACCTTTCAGTTTACACAAGTTAGTAATCCAGCAGCTTTGAGTTATATTTATTTCAATGATAATAATGGATATTCGAGATTATTATCAGCTCAAGTTTGGAATAATAAACTCTATTTTGTTAAAGCAACAGGTTCAAACGGTGCTATTTTTGCAACCGATGGAACTTTGGCAGGTACAACCGAAGTGAGTAAAGGAGCGGTAAACCAACAGTCCACAACTTCAACAATGGCAACATTGTCAAAATCACCAACCTCTTTCGGAGTTTTGGGTAGTGGACTTTATTTTGGTGGTACCAGTACTGGAACACAACCATCATTACAACGTTTTTACGATCCAAGCTTGTTATCAACTCAAGAAAATACATTAAATAAATTTTCAATTTATCCAAATCCAACCGCTTCTCAAATCAATTTATCTTTTGAAAGCAATTTAGAAAATGCATCAATAAAAATCATTTCATTATTAGGTCAAACTGTTATCGAAAAACAAAATCTTTCGAGTAATGTTTTAAGCTTTGATGTTTCAAATTTAGCAGCTGGAATGTATGTTGTTGAAGTCAATGATGGTATTTCTAAATTTAACTCAAAGTTTATAAAGCAATAAGTTTTACTATTTCATATAAAAAATACGACATTTGTCGTATTTTTTTTTAAAACAAAACTGTTACTTTTACAGTATTAAAATATGCAAAATGATAAAAATAGCAATCGTTGACGACAACTCTTTCCTGATAAAAGCCACACAAGAAAAACTCTCTTTTTTTGACGATTTTGAAATAAAATTTTCCGCTTTTGATGGCAAGAATTGTATCGAAAAATTAGAAAAAAATCATAATATCGATTTGATTCTCATGGATATTGAAATGCCCAACATGAACGGAATTGAAGCCACACAATTTATTAAAAACAAATATCCGCAAATAAAAATTATTATGCTCACCGTTTTTGATAATGATGAAAACATTTTTAATGCCATAAAAGCTGGTGCCGATGGCTATTTACTAAAAGAAGTAAACCCAAAGGACTTACATCAAGGAATTATAGAAACCCTTCACGGTGGAGCAACTATGACGCCGTCAATAGCAATGAAAACATTAAAGCTATTCCGTAATCCCGTAGAGTTTGAAACCAATATAAAAAAAGAAGAATTTAATTTAACAATTCGCGAGACAGAGGTTTTGGAACAATTATCAAAAGGGTTAAAATATAACGATATTGCCGAAAACTTATTTTTATCAATAGGAACTATTCGCAAACATGTTGAGAATATTTACACAAAACTACAAGTTCACAACAAATTGGAAGCAATAGCAAAAGCAAAAAGTAATAATTTAATTTAAGTTTTATATATTCGTTGTAAAAATAAATAGTAAATGGCAACGCAAAATGTAACAAAAACTAAACTTTTCGATAAAATTTCCGAAATTAGAAAATGGGCTGTATTGATGTTAATTGCTTTTGTTTTGTTTTTTGGATACAAATATGTTACTTCAAGTTCAAGCAATTCAACAATTGAATATGACACCA
>JAYUFJ010000258.1:0-4866 GCA_043738775.1 Flavobacterium sp.
GACTGTAATTTCCTAATCCAGTTGCATTATGAAAAAAACGTTTACCGTCAAATCCTATTTTCATTTTAACAATTAAAGTTTAAAAAATGAGTTAGTTTATCTTTAAAATTTGATAAATTTAAATATTGATATAATAAATAAATTTTTTGCTGCTCGTAATATAATTCCATTTTAGATTCATTTTCTTTATTTTTATAATCAGAAATATGAACCGAAATTATAGTATCTAAATTTTCAAACATATTCCAATCAAGTTTGGGCACTACGGGTGAAAAAATTGTAAAAGTAGGAATAGAAAGGGCTTTACTCATATTAGTTGCTCCTCCTTCGTTTCCAATTAAACCGTTACATAAACTTGTTATTGCCAAAAATTTGCGTAAATCATTTTCGTAAAAATCAAAGTTTATTTTTTTTTGAGTTTCAGAATTGCATAAATTATAAATTTTTAAAGCATCTACTTTTTGAAAAGGTAAATAATTAAATAACAATTGAATTTCTCTATTCAAACAAATTTCATCCAAAACTTCGGCCATCATTTCGAAAGGATAGGTTTTCATTTCATTGCTTCCTAATGCACTTATCATTATGATTTTTTTGGACAAACTAATACCAAATTTAGTCAAAGTTTTTTTGGCAACTTCTATTTCTAAATCTGTTAAAAAAATCTTTGGACTAATTTCAGAAAAATCGATTCCCAATGGTTTTAAAAGTAACATTCTATGTTCTATAGCCTTTGTTGCAATTGAAAATGATTCTGTATTTCTGGTAATTGAATGCGAGTAAAAAATTCGAGAATACAATTTATCAAAAGTAACTTTAATTTTAGCTCCAGAAAACCAACCAATTAAAACACTATTTGGTTTACCATACGCATCAATAACTGCATCGTATTTTTCTTTTCTTATAGAAAATAAAAATGATAGAAATTTACGTTTACTTTTTCTTATAGCATCTTCTAAAATAACAATTTTATCAATAAAAGGATTGTTTTCAACAACAGCGAGTGCATTTTTATAAATTAAATAATGCAATTCAGAATTGGGATATTTTTGTTTTATAGCCTCAAAGATAACGGTGCTTGTTAACACATCACCAATTCGTTTTTTTTGAATAACAAGTACCTTCATTTACGAGTTTTTTATAAAATTAAACCGCAACGTCGTATTCTCGTAAAGCATCGTTTAAACTTGTTTTTAAATCTGTTGAAGGTTTGCGTTTTCCAATAATTAAAGCACAAGGTACTTGGTAACTTCCGGCAACAAATTCTTTAGTATAACTTCCTGGAATTACAACCGAACGAGCTGGTACAACTCCTTTATATTCAACAGGTTCGCTACCAGTAACATCAATTATTTTAGTAGATGCAGTTAAACAAACATTAGCACCCAAAACTGCCTCTTTCTCTACTCTAACGCCTTCAACCACAATACATCTTGAACCAATAAAAGCACCATCTTCAATAATTACTGGTGATGCTTGTAATGGTTCTAAAACGCCACCAATACCTACTCCTCCGCTCAAATGTACATTTTTTCCTATTTGAGCGCAACTACCAACTGTTGCCCAAGTGTCTACCATTGTACCTTCATCAACATAGGCACCAATGTTTACATAACTTGGCATTAATATTACTCCATTACTAATGAATGCGCCATAACGTGCCACTGCAGGCGGTACTACTCGGATTCCCTTTTCGGCATAACCTGTTTTAAGTAACATTTTATCATGATATTCAAAAATTCCGTTCTCTAAAGTCTCCATTTTTTGTATTGGAAAATATAAAACTACTGCTTTTTTAACCCATTCATTAACTTTCCAACCGTTTGTGGTGGGTTCGGCAACTCTTAATTTTCCAGAATCTAAAAGTGAAATAACTTCCCTAATGGCAACGAGTGTTGCTTCGTTTTGAAGTAAATTTCTATCATTCCAAGCATTTTCAATCGTACTTTGTAAGGTTGTCATTGTGTTTTTAATTTTAGCAAATATAAATTATTTTTTTCTTTTTATTTAATCAAATATTTAGTGTTGTTTAGAAACTATTTTCTTAGCAATAATTGTTAATATTTAGAAAATACAAAACTTCTGTTCTTAAATTATTGAATAAATTGAAACAAAAAACCATTTACTTTCGCAAATGGTTTTGAGATATGAATATAAAATATTACAATTCAAACATTAAACTCAAAGAAAAATTATTTTTAATTTCATTAATATTTGCTTTATCAATTAAACCTTGAGTAAAAAATGATTCGTTGTAAAATCGTTTTGAACGCACATATGAAATATCTAATTTAGTGTTACCAAAATTAAAGCCTAATCCGCCAGAGTAGGCAGTTAAATCACCATAAACATCTTTAAAAGGAGTTTCTTCCCAACGATAGCCTGCACGCAAACTTACTTTTTCAATTTTATACTCTGCTCCTATTCTAACTTCTTTTGAGGTGTTTAGGTTTCTACTCATAAAATCATTAGTAGATTTAAAATCATTTTTTGGTGTAAATTCAGTTCCACTATAGTTTTTTACAGCAAAATCGGTACTAATTAATCCTTTTTTTGCAATAACATAAGCAAAACTTGCCGTCGTTTTTGAAGGAGTTTGCAAATAATACGGTTCAAAAACAGTTGTTGCACCTGGATTTGTTGTTTTGGTAGAGTATAAAGTCGGATTTGGTGTTGTACTTAACCCGTAACCTGAGGTAACTAAATTTTGGTTCAATCTATCTTCTAATCGGTACCAAGTTGGTGATTCGTAGGCTAATCCAAAACGAACTTCTTTAACTGGTTTAAAAATAACACCTATTTGAAGTGAAAAACCTGAAACTTTAGTTTGCAAATCGTTATTAAATCGAATTACATTAACCGAAGATATTGTACTAGATCGACTTTCATTAGTTTCATAAAAGCTGCTTTGTTGTCTAAAATCTGAAAAATGAGAATTTAAATTCAATCCAAACGACCATTTGCTATTGTACTGAGCCGAGATATTAAAAGAAACTTTACCATTATTTCCTTTAGATTGAACGGAATTTTGTTGATAATAATTTCCTAATGCGGCAACATTGGAAAAATAGGAGGTATTAGATGTTGTAGAGGGTTCAATTATATAACTATTGTATCCCAAGTAGGCTTGTTGCTCACTGTAATATAAATCGGTATAATTGTAATTTAGATTTTGAAATGCAATTCCATTGGCATAGCTTAAAAAATACTTGTCTATAGAGTTTTTAGGGTTTGTACCCGAAACAAAAACAGAATTATCAAAATTATTGGAATTGTCATAATTGATTCCTAATGCGAATTTATTCCATTTACTTCTTTGGTCATCATTATCAAAAACAAAAACTACTCCTGCTTGGTTTAAATCAAAACTACTTTTTTTATCGGAAGAGGTAGTTCCAAAATATTTAGAATCATTTGTTGTATTTGAACTGGTAAGAGTACCACCGACTTGGTTATTAGCGAATATAACTGATCCAGCAGGATTTACATTCATCGATGACAAGTCGCCACCTAATGCTCCAAAAGCACCGCCCATTGCACTAAATCGTGCTGTACCAGATAAATTTGTTTGGGCATAACGTAAAGCATCTGTTACCCCTTGTGCTTGTATTGATTGTATTGTCAACGCAAGTACAACTAGAATTATTATTTTTTTCATAGTGTGATTTTTTTATTTAAATACAGCATTTAGTTAGCGTCTACCACCGCCACCGCCACCGCCACCGCCACCGCCTGATGAACGACCACCGCCACCGCCACCGCCGTAGCTTCCTCCGCCATAACTTCCTCCACTGTAGGATCGTGTTGGTTCGCTATAACTTCTTGGAGTACTTTCTTGACTATAACTTCTTGGTGTACTTTCTTGATTGTATGATCTAGGGTTTGAATTTCCATTGTTATAATTTCTTGGAGTACTTTCTTGACTATAACTTCTTGGAGTGCTTTCTTGGTTGTAAGACCTAGGGTTCGAATTTCCATTATTATAACTTCTAGGTGTTGTAGAGTTATTATAATCTCTAGTTCCACCGTTGTTACTATAATCACGAGGAGTTGCGTTATTATAATCTCTTGTTCCTGAGTTATTATAATTTCGTGGAGTTGACGATTCATTATAACTTCTTGGGTAAGAATTTGCAATTTCTAAAGGAGTTCCTGTTCTATTATCAAATCGTCGGCCACCAACTATATTTTCGCTACCACCACCATCTCGATTTGAATAACCGCTAGAACCCGCTCTATTTGCCCAAGCATCACGACGACCGTGCGTATAGGCATAACCGTTTCCATAATATCCGTTGTTATACCCATTATTGTAGTAATTACCGTAATAGCCATTTCCATAATAGCCATTTCCGCACCAGTTGTTACCATACCAACTGTTGTAACCCCAACCTAAGTTCCAGTTCCAATAATTTCCATAATAGTTATTCCAACCCCAATGGTTGCCATAATAGCCCCAATTGTTTCCGTAATAATTATTCCAACCCCAGTTGTTTCCGTACCAATTATTATAGCCATAGTTGTTATACCCCCAATTATTATCGTAAACATTAATTGTTACATTACTTGACCCATTATTACCCCAACCAGCATAACCACTAGTTGAAGCTTGTTGATTTTGAGAAGAATATTGTTGATTTGATTTTTTTAAAGTATCATTGTAAGAGCTATATTTGTTTACATCTGTAAAAACTTCTTGTTTAGTTTTATCATCGTTTAATGAACTAAAATAGGCTTTGTAACGACTATTTCCTTGTTGATTGTTGTCGTTTTGACTATACAAATGCTCTCTATTTTGAGGTCTTGGTGTGCCTCCATAAATACCATCATTATCGTAATACGATTTGTTTTGATACGAACCGCACG
>JAYUFJ010000259.1:0-4840 GCA_043738775.1 Flavobacterium sp.
CCGCATTAAAATATATGACGATAAAGGAATTTAATAATCAATCAAATAATTACAAAAATGTCGCTTAACTTAAACTCCACTTTTTATTTGCATATCCAAGCCTTTGTAATTTTAATAGGTGTTTATATAGCTAATCGTAATAAAGCATAAAAAAACCGTCAATCAAAAAATGAAAGACGGTTTTTTTAAAGCTTATTAATTTTTATTCAAAATCAGAATCTACAACTCCTTCGTTAATTTTAACTTCGGTCATTTTAAATTTTAATTCTATTCCCTGATTAATTATCATTTCATAAGGAACTTTTACTCCTTTTACATCTTTATAATCACCATAGTTGGTAGTGATATTCATTGTTTTGCCTTGTGCTTCTACTGTTTTAGTTTCGGCAACTTTAAAACCCGTTTTTACGTCATAAAACAAAACTGTTTTTCCTGCTTTTATTACATAAGCATCTTGACCATTAACAGGTTCAATACCCGATAAAACTATCTCAGCCTTTTTAACTAACTTTAATTCTTCAAAAGTAAAAGTAGTAGCTTTTTTTTCAGCTAATTCGTCGCCAATATAATCTTTTCGAACACCTTGGTTTATTGAATAAGCAGTCTTATCATTAATAACTTGTTTACTCAAACTCATTCCGCCCATTTCTACCGAAACAATAGCTTTTCCTAGATTGTCTTTTTTAGATGTGAATTCTAATGGCATTGGAGCTTGCGGTATAGTTGCTGTTCCTTTTACAAATAGAGTTTTTACGTCGGTAATAGCTTTTTCGCCACCAATTGCTTTAATGTAATTTTCGATTACCGATTTTGCAGTTACACCAACTGGAAGTGCTTTTTTCTTGGCTGGTTCTTCAACTGAATTTCCGTATTTATCAAAAAAAGCCATCGGAATTTTTAATTTTTCCAATCCTTCAACCACATCGCTACCCTTACCTACAACAACAATTCTGAAATTATCGGCTAAAAAATATTTGTTTGCAATTCGCATCACATCATCAGCTGTTACGGCATTGATATTTTTAATGTAATTTTCATAAAAATCGGCTGGTAAACCTTCTTTGATAATGTTAACTGCATATCTAGCAATTGTTGCAGGTTTTTCAACTTGCATAACAAATCGACCTACATAACCTGCTTTTACATTATTTAACATTTCATCAGTTACTTTTTCGGTACGAATACGTTTAATTTCATATAAAAATTGAACTACAGCACTATCGGTAACTGCATTTCGAACTTGTGAATTGGCTTTAAAAAGGCTAGCACCATATTTATCGGCACCAACACTTGAGCGAGCTCCGTATGTCCAGCCATGTTTTTCACGCAAATTCATATTCAAATAACTGTTGAAATCACCTCCTAGTATTTGATTAGTTACGATTACTGGGAAAAAATCGGGATCGGATAATTTTAAATTTACAGTGTTTAAAACTGAAATTTCAGATTGAACAGCATTTGGCATATCAACAAAATTTATACGAGTATATTCTACGTTTTTTGGATTTGAATAGGACAAATTAGGTGCAGCTCCTTTTATCCAAGCTCCAAATTGAGTTTCAACCATTTTTTGAGTTTCGGCAAAATTTACATCGCCAACAATAACTAAATAGGCATTTTTTGGAACAAAGTAACTGCTGTAATTGTTATTAACATCGGTTAAATTTACATTTTTAATGGTAGCTTCAGATAAATATTCTCCCGACGGATGTGATTTTCCATAAGCCAAAACATTCTCAACTCGACGAGCAACATTAGTTACACTTTTCTCTTGGGTTTTTAAACCCTCAATTAATTTGTCTTTTTCTTTGTCAAGTTCACTTTGAGTAAAATTTGGATTTAAACAACCTTCGGCGAATAATTCTAAAATTCGTTTTGAATATTTTGACAATCCTGATGCTGATGCGCCTTGCATTGAAAAACCAATGTTGGCTCCTAAAAAATCAACTTCTTCATTAAATTTATCTTTTGTTGTTTTCGTAGTTCCGTTTCCTAACAAGCTGCTGGTTAATTGATCTACTCCTTTTTTATCACCTTCGGCAAATGGTGCATTGTCAAGTGTTAAACTGTACGAAACTCGTGGCAATTTATGATTTTCAACAACCATTACTTTTAAACCATTAGTTAACGTAAAAGTTTGTGGTTTTTTGAGGTTAATTATTGGTGATGGGCCTGGTTTTGGCTGACTTCTATCTTGTGCTTGCATAGTTGTAATTAAGAACAAGGTTGATATTAAAAATATTATATTTTTCATGTTCGATTTGTTATTTATTTTCGGCTTTATCTTTGGCTGGAACATAATCTAAAATCAATCGTTGGTTTGGGTTTAGATATTTTTTGGCTACGTCACGAATTTCATCTCTAGTAATGGAACGGTACATTTCAATTTCGGTGTTTATTAAATTAACATCGCCATACAATAAATAGTAAGTGGCCAAATTATTTGCAATTCCCTCAACCGATGAATTATCGTCTACATAATTATTATCGTAAATGTTTTTTAATTTTTGCAAATCATTGTCTGATATTAATTCTGTTTGCAATTTTACTATTTCTTCATCAACTTCTTTAGTTAAATCTTGCAAAGTAAAGGTTCCTTGTGGTAGACCGTATAATATATAGGTACCATAATCTTCTTGACTGTTGTTGAAAGCACCTATTTGTAATGCCATTTTTTTATCGTCAACTATTTTTTTGTATAATCGAGAACTTTTTCCGTCACTTAAAATGGTCGAAATCATATCTAAAACTCGTGCTTCACGAGTTTTCATAGAGGGCGTTCTATAGGCCATAACCAACATAGGTTTTTGAATGTTATTGTCTTCAAAACGTGCAGTTCGTGGTTTTGTAATTGGTTCTTCTAGATACGAAGTTCTATTAATTGTTGCTCCTTTCGGAATCGCTCCAAAGTATTTTTCAACCCAAACTTTAGTTTGTTCTTTATTACTTATATCGCCTGCAACAATTAAAACAGCATTGTTTGGAATATAAAACTTCTTGTTAAAGGCTTGAAATTCTTCTAGTTTTGCTGCGTCTAAATGTTCCATTGATCCAATTGTTGTCCATCGGTACGGGTGATTTGAAAACATATTTTTTTTCACTTCAGGAATCAATTGTCCGTATGGAGAATTGTCATAACGAAGGCGTTTTTCTTCTTTAACAACCTCATTTTGTGTATCTACTCCAATTTTATTAATTATTGGATGCATCATTCTCTCGGATTCCATCCACAAACCCAATTCTAAATTATTTGATGGAAACACTTCATAATAATAGGTTCTGTCTTCTGTTGTATTGGCATTGTTAGTTCCGCCATTGGCAGTAACAATTTTAAACCATTCACCACGCTTGATATTTGCAGTACCTTCGAACAATAAATGTTCGAAAAAATGAGCAAATCCAGTTCTATCTGGCTGTTCATCTTTGGCACCTACATGGTACATTACAGATGTAATAACTACGGGAGCCGATGGGTCGTTATGTAAAATAACATGCAAACCGTTGGGCAAATCGTATTCTTCAAAAGCAACCTTTTGGGCAGAAACACTTGCTGTGAGCATAAGCATTGAACTTAAAGCGATTAATGATTTTTTCATAAAAACTAAGATAATTGTTGTAATTTTTAATTAGTAATCTAATTTATTTTTTTGTTACACAAATATATGAAAAACTTTGAATTTTAAGTATCAATTAAATATATTGATTTTTAAGATTTTTTATCATCTAGTCCATCTATAAATTCACAATTCAAAAATTGAAAATATTTTTTAAACGAGGTGTTGCAGATGTGGTTTTTTAATGTATATTTGCACCCTAAAATAATTAATAAACAATTTGTTATGTACGCAATCGTAGAGATAGCAGGGCAACAATTTAAAGTAAGCAAAGACTTAAAGGTTTATGTTAACCGTTTATCCAATCAAGAAGGTTCAAAAATTAGTTTTGATAAAGTTCTTTTATTGGATGATGCTGGCACAATCACTTTAGGCGCCCCGGCTGTAGAAGGTGCTTCAGTAGAAGCTAAAGTGTTACAACACTTAAAAGGTGATAAAGTTATCGTTTTCAAAAAGAAAAGAAGAAAAGGGTACAAAAAAAGAAATGGTCACCGTCAATATTTAACTCAAATTGTAATTGAGTCAATTGTTGCAACTGGTGCAAAAAAAGTTGCTCCTGCAAAAAAAGATAGTACTCCAAAAGCAGAAAAAATAGTTGAAACTGTTCAAGAAGTTAAAGCTACAAAGGTAGTGAAAGCTGCAAAAAACACAGATGATTTGAAAATTATTGAAGGTATTGGGCCAAAAGCTGCTGAAGCATTGGTTGCTTCAGGAATAGATACATTTGTAAAATTAGCAAAAGCTTCAGTTGACGAAGTTAAAGCAATATTAGACGCGTCAGCTTCAAAAGTGCAACACTTAGATCCAACTACTTGGGCGCAACAATCACAATTGGCTGCCGATGGTAAAATGGACGAATTAAAAAAATTACAAGACGAACTTAATGGCGGAAAAGCTGTTTAATTCGTTAAATTATAAACTTATAAAACCCAAAACATCATGGCTCACAAGAAAGGTGTCGGTAGTTCAAAGAATGGTAGAGAATCAGAATCGAAACGTTTAGGCGTTAAAATTTATGGTGGTCAAGCTGCAATCGCTGGGAACATTATCGTAAGACAAAGAGGTTCAAAACACAATCCAGGTGAAAATGTTTACATTAGCAAAGATCACACTTTACACGCGCGTGTAGATGGAGTAGTGAAATTTCAGAAAAAACGCGATGATAAATCGTATGTTTCTATTATTCCATTTGAGGCATAATTTAGTATTAAACTAATTTACTTGAA
>JAYUFJ010000260.1:0-1694 GCA_043738775.1 Flavobacterium sp.
CTACGTTCATCATATTCGTATGAATTTGCATCTTTTACCCCAGATCCACCAGTTCCGGTTGCTAAACTTAAATCTGCATAGTCATAAGAATTATTTGGAACATCATAACCAGTTCCAAAAAGTCCACTGCCAAAATTATTATAAATAGTAGTTCCAATTGTTAATTTAACTTTGTGATTGGTTAAAAAAGTAGTTTCGTATGCGCCGTATAAATCAAAGGTATAATCATTGTCATTTATTTTATTTTGATTAACAGAGCTTCTAGGTACGTTAAAAACTTTATTGCCATAATCTACTTTTTTAGAAAAACTTTTACCGTTACTGTTACTTGAATTAAACCCAATTAACGAAGTTAATTTAAAGTTTTTAAACAAATCATACTCTACTTTAAAAACTCCGCTTAGTTTTTTTAAATTATAATCGTTAAAAGTATTGTCAATTTGAGCTAAAGGATTTATTACTTCTGCACCAAAACCAGTTGTACTAGGAACTAAAGTGTAATTACCATTAGCGTCATTTACAGTAAGTGTTGATGGTGTGTTGATGGCGTTGAATAGAACTGAACCCAATCCGCTTTCATTTAACGATTTTCGATTTATATAGGTATAAGTAAAATTAGTTGATATTTTAATTTTATTGGTTATGTCGGCACCTAAAGAAAGTCGTGCTGTGTTTCTTTTAAATCCAGACTTATCGAGTCCAATAATCCCATCTTGCCTTAAATCGGATCCGCTAAGGCTGTAATTCATTTTTTCTGATCCACCAGAAACAGAAAAATCATTACTTAAAATAGCAGCTTTTTTAAAAACCTCATTTTGCCAATCGGTTCCTTTGCCCAAATTAGATACATTAGGATAAGGAATTGCTTGACCACCGTTGGCATAACTTTCATTTAATAGTAAAGCGTACTCTGTTGCATTAAGTAAATTTAATTTTTTTGTAGTTTCTTGTATTCCTGTTGAACTATTAAATGTTACTTTGGTTTTTGAATTTCGTTTTCCGGATTTTGTAGTAATTAAAACTATTCCATTTGCACCTATACTACCGTAAATAGCTGCTTGTGCATCTTTTAAAATTGAAATTGACTCAATGTCATTTGGATTTAGTCCGTCTAAATTGCCATTATAGCCATCAATAAAGTACTCTGGTCTACTATTAACATTGGTACCAATGCCCCTAATTGAAATGTTAAAACCGGCACCTGGCGAGCCTGATTGTGATGTAACATTTACTCCAGCAATAGTACCTTGCAAAGCTTGTTCAATTTTTATTGGTTTTAAATCTTCGATTGTTTTTGCTAAAACTGTACCCACAGAACCAGTAATATCTTTTTTCTTAGCGTTTCCATAACCAATAACTACTACTTCGTCTAAGCTTTTGTTTTCTTCGATTAGTTTAATGGTTATTTTTTCGGTTTGCGAAACAATTTGTTGATAAATTTTATAACCTACGTATTTAATTATTAAAACATCACCCGAGTAAAGTTTTGATATTTTAAAATTTCCATCAAAATCTGATATTGCGCTTTGTTTTGAATTTATTTCAGAAATACTAGCACCAGGTAAAGGGAGGTTTGAATTGGCATCAACTACTTTACCTGAAATTTCAATAGATTGGGAAAATCCAAAACAAGAAATTAATAGAAAAGTTAAGGTTATAAAATTTTTGCTCATAATTTTTTATTTAATACTATA
>JAYUFJ010000261.1:0-4822 GCA_043738775.1 Flavobacterium sp.
GGCTTCGTGAAGATTCAATGTAAAGGTCTTGCCGTTTGTGCCAGAAACTCCATAATACGCTTCAGGAATATTTAGTGCTGTATATTGTGAAAATCCAGCATTTGCGAGCAGCAATAAAGCGAAATGTTGGAGTGTATTAAAGGTTTTTTTCATTTTTTAGAGTTTTTTGGGGGTTTAGTTATCTTTGTCTTGGTTGGTTATCTGGTCTAAAATAATCTCGAATTTCTAGTACTAAATCTTCAAATTTATCGAGTTGTTCTTCATTGCAAACGGCTTTGAGTTTTTTGGCTTGTTCTATGTGTAATAATTCTATTTGATATTCATTTTGAGAAACTTTTTTGGCCAGCTGAATTATTTTCGCTTCATCAGTTTTTTTATTGAACATTTCTTGGTTCATTGCATCTTTATCTTTGCGAATGATTTCTTTTAGAGCGGATTGTTTTTCAAAATTCTGTTTTCTTATTTCGTCAAATTGTGCTACTTGTTTGTTAGTCAAATTCAGTTCTTTTTTTAGAATTCCAGAAACATCGTGGTATTCTTCATTTTTCGGATATAGTAACGGTTCGTGAAATGGTTTTATTTCCTTAAAAATAAAAAAACCCATCAAGGCGATATTCATAATAACCAAAATGATGATTGTTCTAATAAATATTTTTTGTTTTGCAAAAATATCCATAATCTAATTATTTGAAATCAATAATTCATTGGCAATGGTTTTGTATTTTGTGTCTTTATCATCTGTTTTTGTATTATTCGATTTTAATGAATTCAATACAAATCCTGCGTTGATTACTATCAAAACTAAAACTATCTTATTGAATTTAGAAACCGAATTCGATTTAGAATATCGGGCATTATCCAATTTATTTTGGAAATTTACTTCCCAATTTTCGGATGCTTCTATATTTTCTAAAACATCAAAATTTTGCATTATGTTATTCATATCTTCTGTTTTCATATTAGGATATTTTATTTAGACGATTATTAAATTTTTATCTGGCGGTGCTATTAAATTATTTTTTTAAAATTTTTTTTAAGTCCGAGGTAACTTTCTTTTTGGCGCGATAGATCAAACTCTCCACTGCAATAGTTGTAGTTTTCAATATTTCGGAAATTTCTTGGTTGGTGAATCCGTCTATTTTACTCAATGTAAATGCGATTCTTTGGTTGTCGGGCAATTGATTTAGTGCTTTGTTTATGGCTGAAATAGTATCAAAAGTTTCTAAATCCGCATCGGGTTGTTTTCCACCAGCTATCCAGTTGGCAACATCATCTAAATGAAGTAGTTTGCCGAATGACGAAATTCGCTTTTTTCGGTTGCGCTTTTTTATTTCGTCGAGGCATTTAGTAACGGTAATTCGATAAATCCATGTTGAGATTTTAGAATCCCCCCTGAAGGATTTGATGGAGAGATATACCTCTACAAAAACATCCTGTGAAATATCTTCAGCATCTTCTTTATCCAACAAAAAACGATAGCATGTATTAATAACGTTACTTTTATACCGTAACATTAGTTCGTTAAAAGCCGACTTATCACCAGATTTTAACCGCTCTAACCATTCTATCTCGATCAAACTTTATTACAATACTTAAGGGTAGTTAACATGTTTTTTTTTTCAAATATAGACGATGTTTTACTTTTTTTCTCGTGAACAAATCATAATTTATTTTGTTTTCAACTAAATACCAATAGTGAAAATCTTCAGAATTATTTTTCTTTAATTTCTTTAATTTGATGTAATCGGAATTTTCAATGTGCTAAATTTTTATTTGATTTGGGTTTTTGAAACGTTCAATTTAAACATTCAAGAATTTTTTGTAGCAGTATGAGAATTATGGTCATAAAAAAAATCGACCCAAATTAATGAATCGATTTTAGATTTTTTTTTGTAAATTTATTTAACTATCATAAATTTCTCTAGTGTCACTTTATCCGATTTGTCATCATAGGTTTCTATTACCAAGTTGCCATTTATATCAAAATATCCAACTGCAATTTTATTTTTAAGTCTGTAAATATAACTGTTTGTAGAAGTTTTTCGCAATAATGCTGGCTTCGAATCTCCAAAAGTCATTACGTATCCTGACGGATCTAAATTTAATTTGTATTTGTTTCCGTTAAATTCATAATAGGAACTTCTATCTACATCAACAGTTCTTGTGCTTCCGTCGGGATTTGTGATTTTTGTAGTGGTGGTAACCAATACAGGCGAATCCTTAATTGGGATATTTATTGTGTTGGGTCTTTCTTTTTCTAATTCAATGTTTTGTACTTCTTTTGTAATCTCACTCTTTACGGTTTTATGTTCACCTGTTTCATCTTTTATTGTAGAAATTGTCGTTTTAGTTTCTGTTTGAGTATTTTTGTTTTGCGCTTCAATATTCATTGAAAATAAAAAAGCAATTGCTGATAAAATTAAAATTTTCATGTTTTTTTTTTTTTAGATTAATACTTCACAAATTTAAGTGTATGGACTTTTAGAATTATTTTTAAAAATTGTATAATTCACACCTATTTAGCGAATTGAAAGTTTTAATAGTAATTTTATCTAATGAATTTAAAATTACAATCAATATTGGTTTTTATGATAATTAGTTATTGTCAACTTTCGTTTGCATAAATAAATCCTGCAAAAAAAGATTCATCAAAAGTGTATCGTGACATTGAAAAATATTCTAATAAAAGAAAATTTACAAGATTTATTTACAAACTTATTTTTGAACCTGTTGCCAAACAAAAAATAAGAAAAAGTAGTTTTCAGAAAATAAAACGAGTTAATTATGCTCAATTTGAAGGTAAAATTATTCGAAATATAAAAATTACAACTTTAGATCCTTTTGGATATTCTGATGTTGATTTTACTCAAATTCCCAAAACATTTTTATATAAATCTGGAAATGCTTTGCATTTGAAAACTAAAAATATAGCCATTTTGAATTTACTTTTAATTCGAGAAAAGCAACCTTTGGATTCCTTGTTAGTTAAGGAATCGGAACGTTTGGTTAGAAATCAGCGGTTTGTAAGCAGCATAACTTCTCAAATAGAATTGGTTGCACAAGATTCTGTCGATGTTTCGATTCGGGTTTTAGATTCCTGGAGTTTGATTCCTGATTTTTCAAGTTCGACATCAAAATCTAATTTTTATTTAACCGAAAGAAATTTTCTTGGTTTGGGTCACGAATTTTCAAATTCGTATTCTAAAAGCCTAACTGATAGTCAAAATGGTTTTAGTACAAGTTATACAATTCCGAATATTGTGAATACTTTTATTAGTACAAATTTGAAATATGATATTGATTTTGAAAATAATTATTCCAAGTCAATCAATATCGAACGACCATTTTTTTCGCCTTATGCACGTTGGGCTGCAGGAATTTATTTAGGTCAAAATTTTAATAAATCGTTAGTATTAAATGAAAATCAAATGCCTGAAATTCAAAACATAAAATACAATTTTCAAGATTATTGGGCTGGACATTCGTATCAGATTTTTAAAGGAAATTCAGAATACAATCGTGCGACAAATTTTATTGCAAGTGCACGATTTTTCAATAAAAATTTCATTGAAAAACCCTTTATTAATAACGATAGTTTGAATATTTATGATTCAGAAAAACTCTATTTAATTGGCTTAGGAATTTCTTCAAGAAAATTTACACAAGACAAATACATTTTTAATTTTAATATTACAGAAGATGTTGCCTCAGGATTTGTATATAATCTCACGACTGGTTATCGGAAAAAATACAACGAATATCAATTTTATGCTGGAGCAAGAATTGCTATTGGAAGCTATTTCGAATTTGGATATTTGAGTGGTAATTTAGAATATGGCACTTTCGTGAATTCTGGAAAAACCAATCAAAGTACAAGTAGTTTAAAACTGGTTTATTTTACTAATATTCAAGAAATTGGCAAATGGAAATTGCGTCAATTTATTAAACCTCAACTCATTATTGGAAACAATCGATTGGATACAAATTCGGATAAATTAACCTTGAATGGTGCAACTGGAATAACTGGTTTTAGCAGTGAAACGTTGTTTGGAACCAAGAAATTGTTAGTAACTTTTCAAACGCAAACCTATTCACCCTGGAAACTTTTAGGTTTTCGGTTGAATCCTTACATTAGCTATACTGCTGGAATGTTGGGCAATAAAGAAACTGGTTTTAAGCGCAGTAAACTCTACTCTCAAATTGGTTTGGGTGTAATTTTGAGTAATGATTATTTGGTTTTTAGTTCATTTCAGTTTTCATTTTCGTTTTATCCTAATATTCCAGAAGGCAATTCGGTTTTTAAAACCAATGCTATTTCCACATCAGATTTTGGATTGCAAGGATTTGAAATTTCTAAACCCGTTTTAGTTGATTATAGATAATTTCTAAATCAAAAAAAAACCGAAACTTACGAATCGGTTTTTTAATTATTGAAACAAATCACTTCAATTTATATCACTAGATTTTCATTGATTTTTTTTCAATAAAATTTTTCAATGCAAATTTCAAAACTTTTCCTAAAACTCTTTTTATAGGATTTGCAGAATTTTCGTTTAATAGATTTTTTGATAAATAATTAGTTCCTAGACCAATAGCTCCATTTATTAAATTTGATTTTAAATTGGGTGAAGAAATAAATTCTTGCGATGCCGATTTAATCAAATTTAGAGGTTTGAAACTGTCAATTGTTGCATAGTATTGCTGTTTTAAAACAACAAAATCATCTGCTTGTTTGCTTTTTAAAAAAGCAATTTTCTCTTTTAATTCTGTTTTTTCCTTATTTTTCATAGCACATTTTCATTTTTCATTTTATTGATAATGA
>JAYUFJ010000262.1:0-1688 GCA_043738775.1 Flavobacterium sp.
CAAAAAGAGAAAAAAAATGTAAATTTGTAACATAAAAAAATAAAAGGGTTTGTAACGTTAGATACTTGAATCCACCCCAAACAATGACAAGATTTACGACAATATTTTTGATTTTATTTATTTCATTTTTTGTAAACGGACAATCTATTGATGAACAGTTTTCCAAAAATAAAATGAAAAAAGATTTTGAAGTCTTTAAAGACATATCATCCAAAGTCAATTCTGGAGTTAAAAAATACCGCACAGAAAAACAAATTGATAGCATTTATAGTTGGGCAAATCAGCAAATTGAGAAAATTACAACTTATCGAGAATTTTATAATTTAATATTTACTATTTCTGACTTTGAAGGAAGTTGTCATAATGAAGTGTCATTACCCAAAAAATATGCTGAAAATTTGAAAGATGAAACATTCGGTTATTTTCCATATCCAATCAAATGGATTGAAGGTAAATGGCTTATAAATATTAGTGATAAAGAAATTCCTTTAGGAGCTGAAATTGTAAAAATAAATAATATTCCAATTAATAAAATAATTCCAGAACTTTATAAATACTATTCGACTGACGGAAATAATCTGACAGGTAAAAGAATTGGTTTAATGAAAGACTTTTCAAAATATTACAGACTTCATTTTGGTCTAACAAAAACTTTTGAGATAAGTTATGTAAATCCAAATTCTAAACAAATAGAAACTAAAAAAATCCAAAGTGATGGCAACAAAACATACTACGAAAACTTCAGAAAAATGCACACAATGTCTGTTGATCAATATTATTATGCAGATTTAAAGGAAAATCAAAAATATAATTACAAACAATTAAATCCATCAACAGGAATTTTGACGATACACACTTTTGATATAGGAGATGAAAAGACAATTGAACATAAAACTTATCGACATTTTTTAGATAGTATTTTCTTAAATGTCAAAACTCAAGGAATTAAAAACTTAATCGTTGATATTCGCAATAATGGTGGCGGAAATGACCCAAATGATTTAGTAACTTATTCTTACTTAACGAATAGAATTTTTCAAGAAAATAAGCAAGCTTGGATTAGTTTTAAAAAAATACCATTAATGAAATATTATAATATTGGAATACCTAAATTTATAAGACCATTAGTAGTTGGAAAATATAATAGAGAATTTCAAAAAATTTTCCCTAAAGAAGAAAATGGCAAATTTTTTCAGGATGAAAATTCAGATGACCACAAAATTAGAAAACCAAATCAAAACGCATTTAACGGAAATATTTACCTGCTAATAAGTCCAAAAGTTGCATCAGCAGGAAGTTTGTTTGCCGCAATGGTTTCAGGAAATGAAAATACAACAACGATTGGAGAAGAAACTTTAGGTGGTTATTATGGACACAATGGACATTCACCATTGAGTTATAAATTGCCTAAATCAAAAATAGTGACAACATTTTCTGTTGTGAATTTAGAACAAGATGTTCCTAAAAAAGAAAATCAAAAGTATGGCAGTGGAATTATACCTGATTATGAAATCACCCAAACTTTTGCCGACTTTCTAAAAAACACTGACACGCAGTTGAATTTTACAATGGAACTATTGCTAAAAAAATAAAAACATCTGCCAACAGCGGTTCCTATGTAAAGCATCATTAAGTTATTAACAACTTTTGAGAGGGTTATATGTCGGTTTTTTTGAAGTATAAAATTC
>JAYUFJ010000263.1:0-1686 GCA_043738775.1 Flavobacterium sp.
GCTCCTAAATCGGTCAAAAAATGAAAGTTTAAATCTGCGTCTTCTTTTAAAAACTGAATTAATTGATGTACTGAATTTGATTTTACTTCGAAAGAAAAAATATCTTTTTGCATTTTAAAATCAAGCACTTGCTCACCAAATTTTTCAACAACTTTTTCTTGTATATTTTGTATTTCTAAAGCCATTTTTATAGGTTATATGAGGCTAATAATTCTTTATATTCTGGTGAACTTCTTCTACGAACAGATTCATTTCGAACAATATCTTGCAATTGCATCACACCATCTACAATTTGTTCGGGTCGTGGCGGACAACCAGGTACATAAACATCAACTGGAATAACTTTATCAATACCTTGAAGTACTGAATAAGTATCGAAAATTCCGCCCGATGAAGCACAAGCGCCAACTGCTATTACCCAACGTGGTTCACTCATTTGTTCGTAAACTTGACGTAAAATTGGAGCCATTTTTTTTGATATTGTTCCCATAACCATTAACATATCCGCTTGACGGGGAGAAAAAGAAACTCTTTCTGACCCGAAACGCGCCAAATCGTAATGTGAAGCCATGGTTGCCATAAATTCTATACCACAGCAAGAAGTTGCAAAAGGCAGTGGCCAAAGTGAATTTGCCCTTGCCATTCCTACAACATCGTTAAGTTTTGTTGCAAAAAAGCCCTCTCCAGTTACGCCTTCTGGCGCTTCAACCATTGTTATTTCTTTACTCATAGTTATTTAACGAATTACGATTTTCAATATTAATAAAATTTCAATAAATATAAAAATCTTTACAAAATTGAGAAACCTTAATTTATAAATCTCAAAATTGTATCTTTATTATTCCCACTCTAAAGCCTTCTTTTTAATTATATAAAAAAACCCTACTAGTAGCAAAGCCATAAAAAGAACCATCTTTATCATTCCGTCAACCCCTAATGTTTTAAAATTAATTGCCCAAGGATATAAAAAAATTACCTCAACATCGAAAAGTACAAATAAAATTGCGACCAAAAAGTACTTTACAGAAAATGGCACTCGAGCATTTCCTATTGATTCGATTCCACATTCAAAATTTTTATCTTTATTGGCGGAATGCCTTTTAGGACCTAATTTACCTGATATTATAATTGTCCCAACTACAAATCCTACAGCTAAAAGTGCTTGCATAAGTATCGGAAAATAGTCTAATTGTGTTGATTGCATTATAAATAAAATTTACTTTAATAAACGAATACAAATATACATCGCAATAGTTAAATGCGCAATAAAGTGTAGCTTAAACGTTTGTTATTTATCTGTAAAAAAAGTTATTTATTTTGTTTCTAAATAATAAGTAATTAAAAAGGCAGCCAAATTAGACTGCCTTTTTAACTTTTTTCCATTAATCATATTGCTAGAAAGTTGGTATTTACTAGAATATTTTTTGCTTTTAATTATTTTATAATCTACCAACTATTTTTAGAACATATCAACTTTTTTGACAGATTGTTTTTTTGACTGTGAGAAGTCATTGCACCCGCAATGGCTTTCTCTTTTTTGTTTTGATGCTAAATAATTTTAGTGATTTAAAGTTATTAAATTTATGTCAAATCTGCCATTTGAAACAGAAATAGTCTCGGAAGGATTATCTTTGTTATAAAGTATGCAACTGAAAGTACCTGAAACAATTTTATTTGGATTATCAA
>JAYUFJ010000264.1:0-4808 GCA_043738775.1 Flavobacterium sp.
ATTTCATTTTTTATACCCGCCAAAACTGAAATTTTGACCAAAACAGAACCTAAAATATCTTTCCAATTTCCTTGATACTTGCGGTCTCTAATTTTCTGTATTGAATAAACTGCATCAAAAAAATCAATTTTTTTAAGTTCGCAAATCGTTTCAATTTCAAAAATATCATTACCAGCCCTGTAAATTTTTAGCGATGGTTTCTGCTGACTGGCGACCTGCAACTGGTTGTTTTGATTCTGCGGTATTTTGTTTTGAACTTCCATTTTCTTTGTTTTTGTAATTTCCTTCTAAAATTTTTATAAAGTTTTCTGATTTTGTAATCCAGTCAAAATTTGCTATCCAATCCCTATCGTTTTCGCCTTGAATAAAATTTGAATTTTTGCATTTCAAAATGACATCTTTTAATTTTTCTTTTGAATAATTTTTAATTAAATTAGAAATTCGTATTTGCCTTGTTTTTGAAATTTTTTGAACTTCTGGCATATTGCCTTTATTTTCGTTAAAAAAATCAATCAACTTTTTAAAGTCAATTTCGAGTGGGGTAGGATTTGAAAAATCCGAATTATTACTTCCTTTTGTTTTAAGGTTTATAGGTTTTAAGGTTTTAAGGTTTATAGGTTTAGTTATACTACAAATGCTTTCACTAGTGCTTTGTACAGTGCTTTCACTTTGCTTTGGTATGTGCTTTAACGTTGCTTTCACACGTGCTTTATTAAAATTTGATAGAGCAATTATATTAGCAGAATACTGATTTTTACTTTTTTCAACCATTATTATAAAACCTAAATCAACTAATTTTGTTAGCGTATCGATGTAAGTATTATATGATTTTATACCTAAAACTTCCATAGCGTAATCAGTTGGCAATCCTACTTTTTGTTTCCATTCAAAACGATTAAAAGTTTCAATAATCCAAAAGTATAACGCTGTGTGATTGGGCTTTATCGTTTCAGGATTTTCAAGGCAATATGTAAACCATGTACGTGAAAGTGTATAACCATTAAATTCTATATTATTTGCCATTTATCTTAAATTTTTATTCAAATATTCTATTTCAAAATCAGTTAATTGTTTGTTTGATTTAAAATAATTTTTTACTAATTCAATAGTTACCTCTACTCCGTTATTTCTAAAAATATACCATGTATTAGGAGTAGATTTTGAAGAAATGCAAATTACTTCCGAGTTCATTATTTAAATAATTCTAAAGTCTGATGCTTTTGTTTTCTATTATTTTGTTGTTTTTGAGAAAACTCTCTACTAATCCAAAGAGTCTGCAGTCTCTGATGACATTTTTTATCATTTGATTTTTGTACTTTTTCAGTATTAAAAATCAATTTTGATTTTGACAACTCTCTAAAAACAGCACCAAAAACACGCGGCTCATTTGGTTTTAAATATCCCTTTAAATAATATTCTCTCTTCAAATCATCGCTTGTAAAGGCTTTAAATTGATTTTTAACCCAACTTATAGAAAATTTATAAATAGAGTTGTAGTGTGCTTTATTATTGATTTTGACTTCGTTAATTGCTTCGTTTGTAATTTCAAAATTTGTCATTTGTTATTTTTTTAATATTAAATTTTATTTCTTTAAGGTTTTCAAGGTTCCAAACTTTAGAAAACTTTTTGTCGATTCCTGCTAATCTTACTAATTCATTGTATTTTTCAATCCCAATTCTTTCTGGCAAATTCAAAGAATAATTTTCGAAATTTCCTTCTTTAAATAGGTTGCATTGCACACATTGACCATGGATATTTTGTAAATTAAATTTTAAAGTTTCGAAACTTCCTGCTGGATAGAAATGCCCCGCCTGAAAGTCTTTGTTCCAGACACAACCACATGAAATACAAGATTTGTTTTGATCTCTATTTCTAACAAAGGCATGAATTATGGTTTTGGTATTATTTAATGCTAATTGTAATTTTGTCTTCTCTTTTTTTTCTTGCTGTAATTTTTCAATTTCTAACCTTGGTTGTTGAATTTTAAAAATAGATTTTTCCATTTTTATTTTTCCGTTTTCAGAATTTAGGAGCCAATCAGAATAACAACCACACATTTTTCCTAAACCATAAATTCGATTTTCAACCTTGGTTAATTTTCCGCAACCATATCCTATTGCTAAACCTTGACCTTTACATTTTTTTTCTTGAATCATGAATTTTATTTTTATTATCCATTTTATAAAAGATTTTTTAGTGTTGTTGAAAATTTTTCTCCTTTTGTATTTTCCACAATAATCGCAGCTTTATTAATGCTAATTATTTTTACTTTTTCGCCTTTTTCTGCAAAAACTATTTTAGGTTTTGAAAGTGAAAATACATCTGACAAAATGGTTTTAAAAATTTCTTTTTCAATCATTTTTATCTAATAAAAGCAATTCTATTTTTTCTTTTAATTCAACTATTTTAGATTGTTTATAAGCAATAATTCTATCTTTACGAGTCAAATCTGCTTTACAATCATAAAATTTATCAACACAGAAAAATAATATTTTAGGAACGGTTTTAATTCCGTTTTCAAAGCCTATTTTATCTAACATTTTTCTTTGTAGAGTTGTGAAACTTCTAATATTTACTCCTTTTTTTATCATGATAAAATGTTGCGTTTTTTGTGAGTGTTCTAAAAAATGTTGCGTTTTTGTTAAATTAATTTTGCTAATAATTTTTCGAATTCTGTGTTTATTTCATCCATTAAATAATCCTGTTCCATCGGAATTAGCAACTCTTCATAAATTACTGATAATTGATTATTGAAATATTCACGAAAATTGGCTTGGTTCATTTTAGCAAATGAAATTGATTTGTATTCGATGAATTCTCGACCATCTTTAAATTTAAAAACAACAGAATATTCTTTTGAAATCATTTTTAAAAACTTATAAAAATTTGATTTTTGAATTTTTTTTCTAAAATTTACATTCAATCGGTCGTAAATAAATCCAAGTATTTTAAAATAGGCTTTGTGCATTCCTAAATCTCTTGCTTCGACATGCTTAAAATAAACCTGCTCTTTGTGTTTTTTTTGTTCTAACCATTCTCCTGTTTCGACTTGGTTTGGGATTAAAACTTGCGATTTATGAACTGTAAAACTTTTTAATTCTAAAAAAATATCTGTTGTCATTTGGTTTGATTAAAATGGTAAATCGTCTCCCTCTTCAATTGGCGCGACTAACTGTGGCTCATTTGAATTTTGTACCCAAACGATAGTATTCCCTAAAATTGGAAATGCTCTTTTTTCTTCATCGGTCATTTTTTCGTAAACTTCTTTTTGAAAAGATTGTTTTACTAAATGAGTATCTTTTTGTCCTTCCGATTGTTTTGATCTGTCTTTTATTTCAAGATGTGTTAGGTCTAGGTAAAGACCTTTTTCGCCTTTGTAAAGCATATTGGCATCGATTGGAATAATAAGACAGTCAACCATTCCTGACTGTCCTTTCATATTCATTCTTGAATGTTTTAAACCTGCTAGATTTAATTTTGTACTAATGTTTGACATATTTATTTATTTATTTAAAATTGTTGTTTTTGTTGTAATTGCAAAATATATTTATCTCTAATTTTAACAAATTCTAAAATCCTTTGTTTAATTAGGTTTATAAAATTTTCATCTTTTAAAATTATTATTTCATGCCACATTTCAATTCCATTATAAATGATATAATTAAAAAAATGACACCTAACGGAATTTGTACATAACATTTGAAATTGCATTTGGGCGATGTATTTTTTATCAATTTCTTTTTCTCCATTTGCAACTAAATTGAAAAATTTGTTAGGTCGTGGACATTTTATTTCTGCAATAGCATCTTTTCCAACCAAAGCATCAGGTGAAGCTCCAGCATTATCTCCGTAAGCAAAAAAAGAAGTTTCTTGAACTTCAAAAAATGAAATTTCTTGAAGTTTTTTAAAAGCCAAAGGCTCTAAATTAATTCCTCTTTGCATATCAAAAGATGTGAAATTATCTTCTTCATCTAATCCATAAACAAGTTCAACTGCTTTTTCGAAAGCATAAGTTTCTCCTATTTGCCCTAATCCTTTTATACCTAAAATATTTATAATTTCAGATGCTGTGGCTTTGCCTCTTCTGGCATTAAACCATTCCTTACTCCGTTGTTGCATAAATTAAATAATCTTGTTCCATTTCTTCAGTAATCAAATATTTAGATTTTATTTGTTCTAAAGTTGCTCCTGCTTTTTTTGCGTTTTCAAAATTAACCTCCAAAAAATAAGGTTTAACTTTTTCTTGAATTTTTGGCTGAATTTGTCTAATTCTTACGCCTTGTGTAACGCCACCAGTAACAGCTCTTACATTTTCTTCAACATAAAGTTCAACTAATACATCTTTCCAATTTTCAACAAATGGAGTTCCTGTAAACAATTTAATTTGTTTTGAATTAGTTGCATTTAAAACCAAAGGCTTTATATTTTCTTTAAAATAAGCAATGTTAAAATCTCCTTTTTTACCCGCTACTTTTGCTCCAAATTCCTGTTTAACTTCTCTAATTGTAAAAATCAATTTTGTTCCTTGTTCTGTTAAGTCTTCTAAATCTGCACTTCCTAAATGGTCAGATTTAAAAACATTTCTATAATGTGTTTTCTTTGTATTCATTTTCTAGGATTTTTTTTAGTTTTATAATTTTTCGCCAACATAATTTTCGGCTGTAAGTGTTTCGTTTTTTGGAATTTCATAACCTAATTTTACTGAAATCAAAAACTCTTCAAAAAACTTTTTTTCTAAACCTTCTAATTCATCAGGAGATTTTCCGTTTACTTCAAAAGTATCTCCTACTTGTCTTATTGTTATTTT
>JAYUFJ010000265.1:0-4803 GCA_043738775.1 Flavobacterium sp.
GTTACTAAATATTTTGAAATTAAAACATTTGCATCCATCAATCAAATTGAAATTTCTAAAGATGTCTATCAAAAATTAGCCTATCGAGATACTACCGAAGGAATTATAGCCGTTGCTAAAACAAAATCACTACAACTTTCCGATTTAAAATTACCCGATAACCCATTAATTTTAGTAGTTGAAGCAATTGAAAAACCTGGTAATTTGGGTGCAATGCTTCGCACTGCCGATGCTGGAAATATCGATGCAGTAATTATTGCCAATCCGAAAACCGATTTATACAACCCAAATATTGTTAGGTCAAGTGTAGGTTGTTTATTTACTAATCAAATTGCATCAGCTAGTTCAGAAGAAGTTTTTGATTTTTTAAAATCAAAAGATATCAATATTTTTAGCGCAACCTTACAAAATGCAACTCCATATTATACTCAAAATTTTAAAACATCAACCGCATTAGTTGTAGGAACCGAAGCCACAGGGCTTTCTCAAATTTGGCGCGATAATGATTCAAAAAACATAGTAATTCCAATGCAAGGTGAAATTGATTCGATGAATGTTTCGGTTGCTGCAGCCATTTTACTTTTTGAAGCAAAAAGGCAACGTGGATTTAAATAAAAAAACTTTTAATTACTAAAAATTAAAAAATTAGTCAATTACTAATTTATATGTTTTATTTTCATCATAATTATTTTTGATAGAAATTAAGTATATTCCCTGTTGTAAAACACCTGTATTTATAGTGTTTTTCAATAAATCTTCTGTTTTTTGTTTTAGCAACAACTTTCCGTTTGTATCAAAAATTGTTATTTCAGTTGGAAAGCTGTCGTTTGATTTTTCTATAAAAATTTCATTTTTAGCAGGATTTGGGTATATTTTAAAATCGTTTTTAACAATTTCCTTTTCACCTAAATTGGCATCAATAATTTTGTAAACAATTCCATTGTACAAACCGGCAACATACAATTCACCTAAATTATCTTGACCAAACGTAGCTATATTTGCTACAGGAAGCGTTGAAGTATAAGTTAAAACTCCCGTTGAATTTATTATTCCAATTTTACTATCGCAAAAATCAACAAATAAATATTTATTCAACAAGCTTGGAAACAATGAACCAGTATAAACATATCCGCCTGTAATGGAACAAGAAGTTGAATGATTAATAGCTGCAATTGGTGTTACAAATGAGGATTGTGCAGCACATCCATTGGTGTTATAAGCTGTATTGGCTTCATAACAACGCCATCCAAAATTTAAACCTGGTGTTAATGGACTTGTAATTTTATTTACTTCTTCATATAAATTTTGACCTACATCGGCAATCCATAAATCACCATTAAGACGGTTAAATGAAAACTTCCAAGGATTTCTTAAACCGGTTGCCCAAATTTCATCGTTTCCTGCAATGCCAAAATATGGGTTTGTAACAGGAATTGTATAAAAAGGAGCAGTTGGACCTGTTGCTACATTTATCCGAAGCATTTTACCTAAATTTTCATTTATATTTTGCGCTCTATTTTGAGGATCACCAGCACTTCCTCCGTCACCCATTCCTATGTATAAAAATCCATCAGGACCAAATTTAATAGAACCGCCATTATGATTATCATAAGGTTGGTTCACAGTTAATAAAATGGTGCCAGTTGTTTGAGAAATGTTTGAATTTAAAGTATCAACAGAATATCTTGCAATAACCGTATTTCCACTCAAATCGGTATAATCTATAAAAAAATAGCCATTTGAAGCATAATTAGGATGAAAAGCAAGACCTAATAATCCTCGTTCACTGTTTGTGGTTATCAATGCTGAAATATCTAAAAAAGGAGTAGTGTTTGTAGTTCCATTTACATTTAATATTTTTATTTTACCCGTCTTTTCAACTATAAATAATCGTGAGTCGCCAGCATTAACAATCTCTAAAGGTTGTGTAAAACCAGTAGCAAATGATTGTAATTGTATAGTTTGTGAGTAAGAAATACACGTTAGAAAAAGGAGAAATAATAAAGTTAAATTTTTCATAATCAATGTTTTATGTAAAATTAATTAAAATTATTAATAACTAATTACACTCAATTGTTAATCTTTTTATAAAAAATTAATTAAATTGTTTTTTAAATTTTTAATCAAAGTATTCTTTTCTAAATTTTTTTTACTTTTTTTAAATTTAAATTTCGTTTTGTTTACCAACATTTTAAAATATTATCGAAAAACTAAATTTAATTTAATAAAGATATTTCTATTTTTTTAAACGATCTTTAACAAATTCTATTTGTGTTTTACCGTGCGATTGTGGTCTTCCATCGGAACCCATACTTACCATAGTTATAGTTTCAATAGTAATAATTGTTGCTCTACTCATCATGTTTCTAACCTCGCACTTTAATGTTAATGAAGAATTTCCAAATTTAACAACATCAATTCCAATTTCGATTACATCACCCTGTTTTGCAGTGCTTACAAAATTTATTTCCGACATATGTTTGGTTACAATTCTTGAATTTTCTAACTGAATTATTGAATATATAGCCAATTCTTCATCAATCCAAGCCAATAATTGTCCGCCAAATAAAGTTCCATTCGGATTTAAATCTTCTGGTTTTATCCATTTTCTGGTATGAAATCTCATAACTATTTATTTTTAAATTCAATTCGGTTAAAATGTGCAAAAAAAAAGTCCCGCAAAAGCAGGACTACTATATAATTTAGTATTGTAATTTACAATTTAGAAACTAATTTTGTTAACTTAGACTTCAAATTTGATGCTTTATTATCGTGAATAACGTTTTTCTTAGCCAATTTATCAATCATTGAAATTACCGATGACAATTTTGCTGCAGCATCCGATTTTACTGTTGACATTCTTAACGCTTTAATCGCGTTACGAGTAGTTTTATGTTGGTATTTATTTAATACTCTTCTTTTTTCGTTGCTTCTAATTCTTTTTAAAGCTGACTTGTGATTTGCCATTGTGTCTTTTAATTTTTTATTATTTAAAATTGTAGCCCGTAGGGGAATCGAACCCCTCTTACCAGGATGAAAACCTGGCGTCCTAACCGATAGACGAACGGGCCATTATTCCTTAATGCGAGTGCAAAAATACAACTATTTTTTATTTACACAATAGTTGACTAAAGTTTTTTTAATTTTTTTTCAATACGCCTTTGCAAACAGCACTCTACCAGTCGATTCCGAGTTTGTTAAAATACATTTCCCATTCTCCAAAACTCTATTTAATGGTATACATCGTATGGTTGCCTTGGTTAATTCCTTAATTTTATCTTCCGTTTCAGGCGTTCCATCCCAATGTGCCGAAACAAATCCACCTTTATTTTCCAAAACTTCTTTAAATTCTTCGAACGAATTTACTTCGGTAATATGATTTTTACGATATTCTAATGCTTTTTCAAACATTTCTGTCTGAATTGTTTCTAATTTTTCATTAATGTAAGTAGCTATTACCTCTTTTGATACTATTTCTTTTGTTAATATATCTCTTCTAGCAACTTCAAAAGTTCCGTTCTCCAAATCTTTTGGACCAATAGCAATTCGTAAAGGAACTCCTTTCAATTCCCATTCGGCAAATTTAAATCCGGGTTTTTGAGTAGTTCTGTTATCAAATTTCACTGAAATTTTCAACTTCTTTAATTCAATAATCAAATCATTTGCTACATCTGTTATTTTTACAAATTCTTCTTCGTTTTTAAAAATGGGTACAATAACAACTTGGATAGGAGCTAAGTTAGGTGGTAAAACCAATCCATTATCGTCCGAATGGGTCATTACTAATGCACCCATTAATCTTGTAGAAACCCCCCACGAGGTACCCCAAACATACTCTTGTTTTCCCTCGGCAGAGGCAAATTTAACATCGAATGCTTTAGCAAAATTTTGTCCTAAAAAGTGTGATGTTCCAGCCTGTAAAGCTTTTCCATCTTGCATTAAGGCTTCTATACAATAGGTTTCTTCTGCTCCTGCAAAACGTTCATTAGCCGATTTTATTCCCTTAACAACTGGAATTGCCATAAAATTTTCAACAAAATCCGCATAAACATGCATCATTTTTTCAGTTTCTTCAATAGCTTCTTCACGAGTTGCATGAGCTGTATGACCTTCTTGCCATAAAAATTCGGCTGTTCTTAAAAATAAACGAGTTCTCATTTCCCATCGCACCACATTTGCCCATTGGTTAATTAATAAAGGTAAATCTCTATATGATTGAATCCATCCTTTATAGGTACTCCAAATTATGGCTTCACTTGTTGGGCGAACAATTAATTCTTCCTCTAGTTTTGCATTTGGATCCACAATTAATTTACCAGGTTTATCTGGGTCGTTTTTTAATCTATAATGTGTTACTACAGCACATTCTTTAGCGAAACCTTCAGCGTTTTTTTCTTCAGCTTCAAACATGCTTTTAGGTACGAATAAAGGAAAATAAGCATTGCTATGCCCAGTTTCTTTAAACATTCTATCAAGTTCAGATTGCATCTTTTCCCAAATAGCATAACCGTATGGTTTGATTACCATACATCCTCGAACTGCAGAATTTTCTGCTAAATCAGCCTTGACAACTAGTTCATTATACCATTTAGAATAATCTTCTTCTCGTTTTGTTAAATTCTTGCTCATAATACTTACTTTGGCACAAATATTGTTTAAATTTACATTGTATAATAGTTTGGCAAAACTAACTATTTTAATAATGTTCAACAATAAAAAATGCTATAGATATGAAAACATTTAATTTTTTTAGTAAAAAAAGCACCATTTACAGTTTATTTGGACTTTTAGCAGTTGGGTTAG
>JAYUFJ010000266.1:0-1682 GCA_043738775.1 Flavobacterium sp.
ATTTTGAATATTAAAAACGGTTGATGCTAAAGTTCCTGGTTTTAATTCTGAATCTAAAATCATAATCCCATCGTGGCTCGTGCCCAATCCCAATTCGTCTTCGGCACAAATCATTCCGTGGCTTTCTTGCCCTCTAATTTTTCCTTTTTTTATTTCAAATTCTGCACCATCTTTACCTATTAATTTGGTTCCAATTGTTGCAACAAGAACTTTTAAACCTAATGCAACATTTGAAGCTCCACACACTATTTGAACTATGTTTCCCTCACCAATGTCAACTGTTGTTACTTTTAATCGATCGGCATCAGGATGTTTTTCGCAAGTTAAAACGTGACCAACTACAACACCGACTAATCCACCTTTTATAGATTCATATTTTTCAACTACTTCAACTTCAAGTCCTAAATCGGTTAATATTTCAGAAATTTGAGAAGATGGAGCATCAAGCTTTAAAAATTGTTTCAACCAATTGTAGGAAATTCGCATTTTTTTTTGTTTTTTTATAATGCAAATATATCATTTATTGAAGAAATCTCAAAATGGACTTTTACTGTTTTTTCTTGAATAAGAAATTTTTAGTTAAATAATTCTACTAAAATTGCGAAATATAAAAGTTGCATTTATATAATTTAAATGCTATTTTTGTTTTAATTAGTAACTTTTTTTCCGTAAAGTAGAAATCAATAAATTGAAAAGAGTTTTAAAAGAAACATTATGGCATTAATAAACCCTCATATTAACTTTAACGGAAATGCTGAAGAAGCCTTTCAATTTTATAAATCAGTTTTTGGAGGAAAATTTGCAAAGATTGTTCGTTTTAAAGATTTAGCAAGTTCTGATTTTCAAGTGTCAGAAAAAGAAGCAAATAAAATTATGCACATTGCTCTTCCAATTGGCAAAAACATTTTAATAGGAAATGACGTCCCTGAAATTATGGGAAAAGTAAATGAAAACGAAAACAGGTCTAAAATTTCAGTAAGTGTCGAAAGTAAAGATGAAGCCAATAAATTATTTAATGGACTATCAGCGGGAGGAACTATTGAATTTCCAATAAGTGACAGTCCTTGGGGTTCTTATTTTGGAATGTTTAGAGATAAATTTGGTATTGAATGGATGGTTGATTATGACACAAAATTTAATGGCCTAGTTTAAATAAAACAATAAATTAAAAGTTTATTTTAATTATTTATTAAATAATCCAAAAAATAAAATTATTGACGCATTGATTATAAATATTAATTTTTAAATAAGTTTTATATGACTTTAAATAAAAAATAACACACTTTAAATAAATTTTTAAAAAATTAGTAAAAAAGAATGAATACAAAAGTTATTTTAAACTATTCCAAACTCAAGTTGTCTTTATTTTTTTTACCATTATTTCTATTAATTGCAATTGCTATTTTGCTTTACAGCCAAGATTCATTTGACACTTATAAATATATACAAGTTCAAAAAAATGCTTTTTTTATTATCAATTATAACTTAGGACAATATCCTAATATAATCTATAACATTACCCAACTTGGTGATGCTTCTATTTTGTTGTCTTTTTTAACTATTTTTATTGTTTATGCCCCTAAAATTTGGGAAGCGTTATTTAGTGCTTCTATAATTTCACTTATTTTTTCTACGGTGTTGAAAAATTTATTTTTAGTATCAAACACCTCCGAAGCTCTTGG
>JAYUFJ010000267.1:0-1680 GCA_043738775.1 Flavobacterium sp.
ATTTTGGTTGGTACTCCTGGTCGAACAATGGATTTGGCATTAGACAATGTTATTCGATTTGATTCGTTGCAAAAATTAGTTATTGATGAGTTTGATGAAATTTTGAATCTTGGTTTTCGGTTTCAAGTTACCTCACTTTTAGCTATGATGAAAAATAAAAAGCAAAACATTCTTTTTTCGGCAACAATGACCGATGATGTTGATGAAATGTTAGAAGATTATTTTGAGTTACCCGAAGAAGTTTCGTTGGCTCCATCTGGAACTCCGTTAGAAAAAATCAAACAATTAGCCTATAATGTCCCCAATTTTTTAACCAAAATAAATTTATTAAATTACATCTTAGAAACTGATGAAACTACAACGCGGATTTTAATTTTTGCAAACAATAAAAAAACGGTTGACCTAATTGCAGCATCAATTGAAGAAAAATACCCCGAACAGTTTGGTGTAATTCATTCAAATAAATCACAAAACTATCGTTTAAATACGATGGCTTCTTTTCAAGAAGGCGAGTTGCGAGGCATTATCACCACTGATGTAATGGCTCGGGGATTGGACATTTCGGATGTTACTCACGTTATTAATTTTGAATTTACGGACATTCCAGAGCAATACATTCACCGAATTGGTCGAACAGGCCGTGCTGATAAATCGGGAATCGCAATAAGTTTTATTTCTCCAAAAGAAGCAGACATTCAAATCGAGGCCGAATTGTTAATGGAAAAAGAAATAGAATTTTTACCATTACCAAATAATGTTGAAATTTCTATTCGATTATTAGAATTTGAAAAAGATTTCAAAAAAGTAAAAATGCTAATGAAACCTGTTAAAAAAGATGGTGGAGAAGCATATCATGAAAAATCTAAAAAAAACAAAAAAGTAAATTTAGGCGGGCCTGCAAAAACAAAGCCCCGAAAAACAACTTCTCGTAATCGAGGTGTCGAACGTACACGAGATGCTAAAAAAAAGAAAAAATAGTCATTTTTTTATTTAATTTTAAACGCTAATTAGTTTATAAATCTTCAAAAACTATATATTTTTGACCTATAAATCATTTATTAACTAAATTAAATTAAAACCATTTTCTCATTTTTAAATATTATTTATATTTAATCTAAATAGATTTTGCAATTTCAAAAGCATTAATTACATTTGCATTATTATTTTAATTCAATCTAAATAAAATTAAAAATGTATTTAAAAAAAATCAAATTATTATTTTTTATCTTTTTTTGTAATCAATTTGCAAATGCCCAAACTACAACTTTAGAAGAAGTTAAAGTAGAAAAAATAAAAACAGTAAATGGAGTAGGACATTTACCTCCAGTTAAAGAGGGAATTATCTATGCAGGAAAAAAAACCGAAGTTATTTTGGTAGACAGTTTGGATGCCAATAAATCCATCAATAATACAAGACAAATATTGGGTAGAATTCCAGGATTAAATATTGTTGAAACGGAAAGTAGTGGTTTTACTTCCAATGGTATAGCCACAAGAGGGTTAAATCCGGTTCAAAGTATAGAAATGAATACCCGACAAAATGGTTATAATATTTCGGCAGATACTTATGGTTACAACGAAGCCTATTACATTCCACCAATTGAAGGGGTTAGTAGAATTGAAATGGTTCGTGGTGCTGCATCTTTGCAATTTGGAGCACAATTTGGCGGAATGGTAAAT
>JAYUFJ010000268.1:0-4791 GCA_043738775.1 Flavobacterium sp.
GTGCCAAACCAACGTTTACAAGCAATAAAAAAAATACAACAACAAGAGTTAAAGCCATTTTAACCGCTAAATTCGAAAATATATCTGCCGATTTATAAACTGCTTCATATTTACATAATTCTAAAGTTGTTTTGGCATAAATTTCAGATTTTTCAATCAATTTTTCTATCGTTGTTGTAGAATTTTCCATTGTTTTTATTTAAAAGAATGATTATTTTGTAGATACCGCTGATTTGGCTTCTTCCAAAAAACTGTCGTATTTATCTGAAACGTCTTGGTACAAATCATCAAATTTTCCTTTGAGATCATCGGCATAATCTTGCCCTTTGTCCATAATCCTTTGTCTGGTTTTTGAGCCTTTATCGGGTGCAAATAAAATACCTAATAATGCGCCAACCCCAACTCCTAACAATACTCCTGCAGCTGTTTTACCTGATTCCATAATTTCTGATTTTAACTATTTAATTAACTTTATTTATACACTTTTTCCTTGAATTAATCTTAATAGAATTGCAATAACTGCGATAACTAATAAGATATGAATGACCGCTCCTGCGCTATAGGCAAAGAATCCGATAGCCCAAAAAATGATTAAAATAACTGCGATTGCATACAATAAATTGCCCATAATTGTTTGTTTTTAAATTATAAAATTGAATACGAAATATATAAATTAATCACACTGTTTTTTCCATCAGGAAAAGTGTAATTTGTACCGAGAAAACTTTTTTCTTTCCCTACTTTTTGTAGTCCATAATTGTATCTAACTCCAAAACCAATTTTGTCGGCATCATAACCAACCCCAATTGCAAGTCCAGTATCAAACTTGTTGTAATCTTCATTTTTCAAGTTATTTTGAATGTCAAATAATGTTCCTTGCGAATCGTTAGTTGCTTTTCCATCAACTAAATAAGCTACATAAACTCCAGCGTGAACATTGAAGTTTTCGGTAAGATTTACAACTAACAAAACTGGTAATTCAATGTAATTTAGGTTGAATTTTGCAGTCCCATTGACAAAATAATTATTGTAAGTCAATTTTGCTCCTTTTGTGGTATAAAGCAATTCGGGTTGAATTGCTAACGATTCAGTTATTGGTAATTTTGCAAATATTCCTGCATTAAAACCTGTCAACACATTATTAGTTTCAACATTTTGGGTGTAAAGATTGGCGAAATTTACGCCGCCTTTTAGTCCAAATTTAAACTTACTGCTATCATTTGAAGTTTGCGAAAACGATAGATTCGAAATTCCAATTAAAAAAGCAATTGCAATCAATATTTTTGAATTTTTCATTATTTATCTTGTTTCTTTTGTGTAATTAGTATTAAACTACAAAGATGATTAAGTTTAAAAACGATTGTGTTACATAATTTTTGCAAAAAGTTATAATATTCACACATTCAATAATAGACATAAAAAAAGCGAGAAATGAATCTCGCTCGCTTTATAATTATTTTTTATTATTGACTGTCAAGTCTTTAAAGGCTTGTCCTAACCCAGCCATATCCGAATCGAACTCACGTTTAAAAGTATCCCAATCGGTTTGATTATTTTCATAATTTGCAATTCTTGTCTTCAACGAAGTATTTTTATCAACTAACGCTTCGATGCTTTTTTTATAATTGTCATCAAAAGTTTTTCCTGGTTTTTTCATTGCATTTTGCAGTTCTACAATTCGAGTTTCATTTTCAGATATCGTTTTATTGGCTTCTGCTTTATAGGTTTGCCATTCGGCATCATTGGCTTTTGTAACTGCATCTTTATTGACATCTTTTTTGACAGCATTCAAATCCTCTTTTGCATCTTGAACTTCTTCTAATGCATCTGCTTCTTTTTCAGCATTGTTTTTGCAACTAGTAAACATTGCGCCAGCCATTATTGCTAACATTAAAATTGACTTTTTACTCAAGGTAAGTAAATTGTTTTTTTGGTATTCGTGATTCTGTGATTTCATATTTATAAATTTAGAATTATTAATTATATTTTGTCTAAAATTTTGCGAATTTCTTCTTTGGTTTTTCCCAATTTAATTTCGAGTTTACCTAACATTTCGTCTTTTTTCCCGTCTAGAAACATCAAGTCATTATCTGTCAAATCGGCAAATCGTTGTTTGAGTTTTGCTTTTTGCACTTCCCAATCGCCTTTTAATTCTGCTGTATTCATTTGTATAAATTTTAATATTAAGAATGTGTTTTCTTAACATTACAAAGTTGCGAAAGATTGAATTACAATATATTACACAATTTTATAAGAAACTTATATTATTCCTACTATTTTTAAATTTGATTTTCGATATTGATTTCCTTCAAGGCATTATCTAATTCTTTATCGAGTGAATCGTCAGTTTCGATATATTCTTGATGCAATTTTATTATTTCGCTTTCGGTTTTATTATTTGTATTCATAACCGAATTATCAGCTTTTTCGTGCGACGAAATGAGTTCATTCATTTTCAAATGTATCAATGCCGAATATCGATTAAACGATTTTTGAATAATAAACAAACTCAAAAATGTTATTCCAAAAATGATGTCACCAATATTTTGATGCACGTTATTTGACGAAAAAAGATTTGTCGACCACCAATATATTACTATTATTAATGCCACAATAAAAACAATAGAATTGCCCAAAACTTTAGTTGCAAATCCAGTCAATATTTCAAATTTACGTTCTATTTTCAAGTAAGTTGCATTCATTTTAATTCAGAAAAATAATTGTTTACAAATGCCAATTGTTGGTTTTCTGTAAGTTTATCTGATGCTTTTACTTTAATCCGAATAGTACCAAACTTTTTAATTTCTGATAAATAATTAAACAATTCTGTTTTTGCATCGGTTGGTCCAAATAGTAAAACTTCATTAAAATCAAGTAATGCTTCGCCAATATTCTCGTAATATTTGTGTTGTAAATGTTGCTCTTTATTGTGCAAATGGCTTTCGCCTTTTTGGAAAATTTCTTTTTTATCTTGAAAATTAAAATCAGATTCAATGATTTTAAATTCGATTGCAGAAATGCCAAAATCGAACAATGTTGCTTGAGAATGATCTAAATAAACGGCTAATTTTTTTGGATTTTGCATTGTGATTTGTTTTTAAAAGTTATTAATTAAAAAAGAATGATTTGGTGCATATTTTCTTAACAGCGTTTCTAGAGAATCATAATAATCTTGCAAAATTTTATTATTGATTTCTGGCGATTGTTCACTTGGAATGGTTACTGTCATTTCGTTTAAAAATTTCATCAATTCAGGAAATTCGTTACGAATGGTCATGGTTATTTTTAGTATATTTTCGTTGAGTTCGGTTTCTGTTTTCATAATTTTTGAAAAAATTAAAAAAAGCACCAAATAAATTTTGATGCTTTTTAAGAATTAAAAATTAACCAAAAAATCAAAATTTTATGCAATAACTGAATGCTTTTTAGCATTTTTCTTTTGAGCTTTTTTAGCCAAATCGGTTTGATCTTTTGCCTTGGTGTTACATCCGCAAGCCATAGTGCTGTTTCCTGCCATTTGATGTTTTGCTGCTTCGTGATGGTGCATGGCTGCTGCCTCGTGATGCATTGCTGCTTTTTTGTGATTGTCAACAATTTTTTGACTTTCAACTTTTGGATCTCTTACTTTTTTTTCTTTTATAACGTCTAACATTTCAAATAAATTTAATGTTGTGAATGAATTTTCATAACCATACAAATTTCTTGATTTGTGGCTAATCATTTGTTATATAACTATTTGAAATACTTATAATATTCCTACTTTTCGGTTTTTTTATTTATTTTTATATTAATTTCTTTCAATAATTCAAACTGTTTTTCTTGGGTTTCAAACAAAGTTTTTATTTGATCTTCAAGAAGTAAATCTATTTTTTGATGAAGACTTCGAATTTGCATTTCGGCTTTTAGATTGATTAAGTAATCATTTTCACTTCGTTTTCTGTCTTTTTCTTCCACCCGATTTTGACTCATCATAATAATTGGTGCTTGCAACGCTGCTATACAAGACAAAATTAAATTCATTAAAATAAACGGATAAGGATCAAACTTATAAGTACCAATTGCAAAAACATTAAAAATTATCCAAATCGTCAATACAACAAAAAAGGCAATTATAAATCTCCAACTACCACCAAATGTTGCTACATTATCTGAAACCCTTTGTCCAAAATCTAAATTCTCAGTTTCAGGATTTGATAAGTTTTTAATAATTAATTCTTCGGCATTAATGGCATCTTTTACTATTTTATGTAATTTTTCGAGGTGTTTTTCCTCGTCGGATAGCATTTTATTTATGGTTTCGTTTTTCATTTTTATTGGATTTAAAAAAAGATTACCAAAAAGTTTTCAATTTTATTCGATTTAAAATATCAGAATCTTTAAGGCAATCTTTTTAGAAAAAACTACTACATTTTTTACAAATATTGTATTTTAATTTAAAATTACTATTTCATAATTTTTGTTAAATGTTATAGAATTCATAGGTTTTAATAATTCAAATTCACTCCTGCTCCAAATCCCATATCGCTGTCGTAATGCGTGGTTACGCCAAAATTTCTTTTGATGATATAACGTAATCCTGCCATATATTCTTTGTCAGTATTCCACATTAAATCCATTCGTAAGCGTTTAGAAACTGGAATATCTTTGCGTTCTAATTTAAATCGAAACGTTCCATCGGTAAAAATTTCGGCTTGTGCTTTAATGAGCATTGGCAAGGTATATTCTAATCCTGCACTAAAAAGCGAACGATTGTCTTTAGTATTGGTTTGGTTGAAAAGATTTTTTTCTACT
>JAYUFJ010000269.1:0-1677 GCA_043738775.1 Flavobacterium sp.
AAATAGCTAGAAAAATTTTCGCCATTGATTTTACAGATTTTAAAACTTTTTTAAAGCTTTAAATAATTTTTACTTGATGAATATTCAAAACTAAGGAAACTTTGTAAACTTACATTTTTGTGGCTAAATTTAAAATCGTACTTTTGCCCAGCAATTTAAATAGCAAAAATGCAACCCAATACTAGTAACACCGATAAAAATTATAAAAAACTAATTGTTCAAGTTTCCTTGAACGGAATATCATTTTGTTGTAAAGATACTTTATTATCAACCACTTTTTTTTTAAAAAACATTCCTTTTACAGAGTTTCAAAAATCAGAAAAAATTGAAGATTTATTTATTGAAGTATTCAATCAAAACAAAGAATTAACCAATAAATACGACGACATTTTAGTAATTCACTGTAATAATTTATCTACATTTGTGCCAACCGCTTTATTTGATGAAGAGTATTTGGGAAGTTATTTACAATATAATACCAAAGTTTTTGAAACCGATTTTTTTGCTTTTGACACGCTCGAAAACTTTGAAATGAATAATGTTTACATTCCGTATGTAAATATGAATAATTTTTTTATTGATCATTTTGGTTCTTTTAATTACCAACATTCAAGTACTATTTTGGTTACAAAACTACTTGAATTATCGAAAAATAATTTTGAAAAACAAATGTACTCTCACGTAAGTGAAACCCATTTTGAAATTGTGATAGTTCAAAATCAAAAACTAATTTTATACAATTCATTCGAATATAAAACCCCGCAAGATTTTATTTATTATATTCTTTTCACAGCAGAACAATTGCAATTAAACCCGGAAAATTTCGTTTTAAAATTAATTGGTAAAATTGACGAAACGGACGAATTGTTTAAAATTTGTTATAAATACATTCGAAATGTATCGTTGTTAAATATTGAAAATCAATCCAATAACTTTTCGGAAATTGAAAACCGACTGCATTTTATACTTTTAACTTAATGAGAATTATATCAGGAAAATATAAAGGGCGTCGTATTTCGCCACCACGAAACTTGCCCGTTCGCCCAACTACCGATATGAGCAAGGAAGCTCTTTTTAATGTTTTAAACAATCATTTTAATTTTCAAGAATTAAAAGTTTTAGACTTATTTTCGGGAACAGGAAACATTAGTTTTGAATTTGCTTCACGAGGTTGCGAACCTATTATTTGTGTTGATCAAGACTTTGGATGTATCAAGTTTATAAAGCAGACTGCTTCCGAATTTGATTTTAATATAACTGCAATAAAAAGCGATGTTTTTAAGTTTATTGAAAAACATACAGCCAATTACGATTTAATTTTTGCCGATCCTCCTTATGGCATTAATCAAATAGAATTTGAAAAATTAGTAGGATTAGTATTTGAACAAGAGCTACTTAACGAAGAGGGAATGATGATTATTGAACACTCAAAACATACCAAATTAAATCATTTGACTAATTTTTCGTTTCAAAAAAATTATGGTGGTTCCGTTTTTAGTTTCTTCGAATTTGAAGCAAACGAGGAAGAAATCGAAAAACAAGAAGATGAAGACGAAGCTTAATTAAACTCTTTAACCATTGTTAAAATAGTTTCAATACATTTTTTAGTTTCTTCATCATTTTGACCATCAAATAACGATTCTTGATTTAACAAAACAATTTCTTGACTTACATAAT
>JAYUFJ010000270.1:0-1677 GCA_043738775.1 Flavobacterium sp.
CTTAATTTGGTATTAAAATACAAATTAAGAGATAAAATAGGTATGGATGGTGCTTGGTTTACATCAGGAAATAATTTAGTTTATTCTAGCACAACCAGAAGTATGGCTCGTTTCGGACTATTAATGCTCAATAAAGGGACTTGGAATTCAACGGTTGTATTAAATGAAAATTATTTTAATCTTGCAACAGCAACTTCGCAAAATATTAATTTATCCTACGGATATTTATGGTGGTTAAATGGAAAAGCCAATTATCACGTTCCGCAAAGTCAAAATACATTCGCAGGAAGTATCATTCCAAATGGACCAAATGATATGTTTATGGCATTAGGAAAAAATGATCAGAAAATTTATGTAATACCCAGTAAAAAAATGGTAGTTATTCGTATGGGTGATGCTGCAGATGTTTTAAATTTAACAAATTCTCCTTTTGATAATGATTTATGGGCTAAAATAAATGCTTTATACCAATAAACTATTTTACTTTTTTATTGAAAAATTTAATCAAAGCAAATATAAAAACTAAAAATGCCAGTAATTGAAATGTCATTGCAAGAGTTGCATTAAATCGTTCCAATAAAAGCCCAATTAACTCGGTTAAAATACCAATAAAAAGTAAATGCATTGGATTTAACATTTTGATTGTCTCAATAATTTTATTCATAAAATTTTTATTTAAAAAATGAATCAACAAATTCATATTTATTAAACACTTGTAAATCATCAATTCCTTCGCCAACACCAATGTATTTTACTGGAATTTTAAATTGATCTGAAATTCCAATAACTACTCCGCCTTTGGCTGTTCCGTCGAGTTTAGTTACCGCCAAACAAGAAACTTCAGTTGCAGCAGTAAATTGAGTTGCTTGCTCGAATGCATTTTGCCCAGTTGAGCCGTCCAGCACAAGCATTACATCATGTGGAGCATCGGCAACAACTTTTTGCATAACTTTTTTTACTTTACTTAATTCGTTCATTAAACCAACTTTATTATGCAAGCGCCCAGCTGTATCAATAATTACTACATCGGCATTTTGAGCAACAGCACTTTGTAAAGTATCAAATGCTACCGATGCTGGATCGCTTCCCATTTGTTGTTTTACAAGTGGTACACCTACTCTATCGGCCCAAATTTGAAGTTGATCTATTGCAGCGGCTCGAAAAGTATCGGCTGCTCCAAGTACAACACTATACCCTTCTTTTTTAAATTGACTTGCAAGTTTACCAATAGTGGTAGTTTTACCCACTCCATTTACTCCAACTACCATTAAAACATAAGGTTTTGAAGTATTTGGAATTTCGAATTTAGTAGCGACCCCAGTATTTGTTTCAGATAATAATCCTGCAATTTCTTCTCGTAAAATTAAATTTAGCTCATCGGTTCCAAGATATTTGTTTTCTGCTACTCGAGTTTCAATTCTTTTTATAATTTTTAATGTTGTGTTTACTCCAACATCCGATGAAACTAGAATTTCTTCTAGATTATCTAAAACATCGTCGTCAACTTTAGATTTTCCGGCAACTGCTTTGGTTAACTTTGAAAAAAAAGAAATTTTTGATTTTTCTAATCCTTTATCAAGATTTTCTTTTGATTGTTCATCTATTCGGGTTTCTTTTTTGTCGGAAGAAAATAATTTTTTAAAAAAACTCATTTTTCTATTTAGGATTTATAATTTT
>JAYUFJ010000271.1:0-1677 GCA_043738775.1 Flavobacterium sp.
CCATACGTAATTTCTGGATTGGAACGTTGTAATGAAAATAATATTTTAACTGGTTGCATATCTTGTAACAAAAATAGTCCTTTAAGTTTAACTGCAAAATTTCCTATTGATGTTGTTGTAGGGCCAGAATTTGTTACTGGAAGCTCAAGAATGAAGGCGGGAACCGCACAAAAGTTGGTTTTAAACATGATTACAACCGCAACAATGATTCAACTTGGTAAAGTTAAAGGAAATAGAATGGTTGATATGCAATTAAGTAATGATAAATTAGTTGACAGAGCAGTAAAAATGGTAATGGATGAAATTGATGTAACTTATAAAAAAGCATCAGAACTATTAAAACAATTTGGAAGTGTTCGAAATGCCGTTAATGGGTTTAAATAGTTTTAATTATAATAACAAGATTGGATAGTACGTTTTTATTTTTTTATTCTAAAAAATATAAATTTGGAATTAATATATTAATAATCAATAATACTTTAAAATATTTTTAAATGGCAACAAACCAATCATTAATTACGAAAGGTGTTAAATACATGATGATCGCTTTGCCCTTTATGTTTATAGGACCAGCAGTTATGTATAATGCCTTTAGCAACAAGCAAACTAATTGGCATTACTTGGTTTTGGCGTTTGGAATTGGGTTTTGTTTAAGCGGAATGTACTTTGCTTTTCAAGGATTAAATAATATTGTTAAAGGATTATTCAATGACAAATAATCATTATATATTTTAAATTAAATCGAATTTCTTAAAATTACATAGTACTAACAATCACTAATAAAAGATAAAAAACTTTGAGTTTTAAAAAATTTTAACAAATACCCCAAAATGCCTCAAAAAAAAGCAACTCCAATGAAAAAAACAGTTTTTTTACTTTTCTTCACTTTAATTTCTTGTTTTCAACAAAATAGAAATGTTTCTGAATTCAAAACCGGAAAATTTGAATTTGTTCAAGAGGTTGATGGCAAAAAACAAATAACTATTTTTGAACGTTCGGATTCGTTGCAAATTGAAACATTTAATAACAAAATAGATACCGCAAGTGTTCGCTGGGTGAGCGATTCAGAATTTATTCTAAAAAAATTGCATCCAAAAACAATGAAAGAAAAAAAATCAATTTCAATGAAAATATTGAGTACCAATAATTTGGGTTATTCCTTTGAGTATTCCTTTGTAGGTGAAGAAAAAAAAGAACAAGGTTTTGTAACAAAAATCAAATAACTTACGTTTAATAATATTTACAGTAAAATACTATTGTAAATATTCAATTTTTAAAACGAAAACAAATAATGGAACTTTTATCGAACCCAAATGCTTGGATTGCTCTTTTAACATTAACCTTTTTAGAAATTATTCTTGGTATAGACAATATCGTTTTTTTATCTATTGTTTCGGGTAAATTAAAAGAAGAGGACCAACCCAAAGCTCGTCGAATAGGACTTTTACTGGCAATGGCATTTCGAATTGTACTTTTATTTGGAATTAGTTGGGTTTTAAGTTTACAAAACACCCTTTTACATATCGATTGGGGCTTTTTTGAGGCGCATATTACTGGTCAAAGTTTAATCATTTTTGGCGGAGGTTTGTTTTTATTGTACAAATCAGTTTCCGAAATTCATCACAAAATGGAAGGAGAAGAAGAGGGAACTTCGCGTAAATCGGCTTCGGGTTTATC
>JAYUFJ010000272.1:0-1675 GCA_043738775.1 Flavobacterium sp.
GTTTCGGGTTGCGCAAAAATCATTTCAAAAAGAAACGAAATCCCGATAATCATAACCAAAGCAATTATAAAAGCTTCCATTTTTTTAATGCCTTTGTTGATTAGAAAAAGTAGCAAAAAAGTATCTAAAACAGTAATTAAAACACCATAAATTAAAGGAATTCCGAACAGTAAATTAATACCAATTGCCATTCCTAAAACTTCGGCTAAATCGCAAGCTGCAATGGCAATTTCTGCTAAAAAATACAAAATATAATTGATAAATTTCGAATACGTTTCGCGCGAAGCCTGTGCCAAATCACGCTGTGTAACAATACCTAAACGAGCACTTAAACTTTGCAAAAGCAAAGCCATTAAGTTACTCATTAACAAAACCCAAAGTAATGTATAACCAAATTGACTGCCGCCGGCTAGATCGGTTGCCCAATTTCCTGGATCCATATAACCAACACTGATCAAATAAGCTGGTCCAAAAAACGCTAAAATTTTCTTAAATGTAGTTGTTTTTCCTTGTGTGGCTACCGATTCGTTAACTTCTTCGAGTGATTTGCTCATGTACCATTTTTTTGACTATAAGTGATTAAAAAAATTAAGTTTATTTGACTTAATGCGACTTAATATCTTAATAATTTAAATTATATTTTATGTTTTTCTAATATACAGGTTATTTGCTATTTTATTGGAAATCAATAATTTAAAACCGTTAATTTCAATTGTCATTGAATTGTCAAAAGATTCTTTTTCTAGCACTTTAATTTTCGAACCTAAAGCAATTTTTTGTTTGTTGAGATACTGCAAAAAAGGTACTGATGAGTCCCTAACACCTATACAAATACCGATTCTATCAATTTCTAAATCTGATAAAAGTTGTTTTTCTACTTTAATAATGTTACCATTTTTATCTGGAATTGGGTCTCCGTGCGGATCTTGAGATGGAAATTCTAAAAATTCATCTAATTTTTCAATTAATTTTTCCGATTTAATATGTTCCAATTCTTCGGCAATTTCGTGTACTTCATCCCAAGCAAAGTTTAATTTATCTACTAAAAAAACTTCCCATAAACGGTGCTTACGTACAATTTTTTTTGCAATCAATAGCCCATTTTTTGTTAACAAAACGCCTTGGTATTTTTGATAATCAACCAATTCTTTTTCTGCTAATTTTTTTAACATATCGGTAACCGAAGATGCTTTGGTTTCCATTTTATCTGCAATTGCATTGGTTGAAATTTCAGTTTTAAAAACCAATGATAAATGGTAAATAATTTTAAGATAATTTTCTTCGGATTGGGTCATTATTTTGAATTTCTATTACAAATATATAAAAATATTTTTTTAAACAAAATATTTATTTAGATTTGTCTAAAAAAAAATTATAATGAAGTTTAAATTTTTAATTTTATTGTTCTCGGTTCTCGGATTTTCGCAAGTTAAGGAACCTATTGAAATAGATAGACCAGATCAAACGGAATGCCCATTTATTGTGCCAACAGGAACTTTTCAGATGGAGAATGGACTAATTTTTGAAAAAGTTGATGAAAATTCGAGCTCGATTCTTTTACCAACTTCTTTATGGAAAGTTGGTGTTAATGAGAATTTTGAACTTAGATTGATAACAGAGTTTGTAATAGAAAATATAAATGATGAAAAAAATATTGGATTAAAACCAATTTTTG
>JAYUFJ010000273.1:0-1673 GCA_043738775.1 Flavobacterium sp.
TTTCTAGCTATTTTTTATCGGACAACAATGAAAAAAAACTTAATTTGCAAAAAATTAAAATAATGATTTCGTCTAAATTTTACGCAACTTTAAATCGCAATTTTCCTTTTACTGCCACAAGCAATCAGGATATTTTTTTTCAGAAAATTGCTATTTTTGCAACCAATGAAAATAATAACGAGGTTTTTGTTTTAAAAGGCTTTGCAGGAACCGGAAAAACAACAGTTATTTCGACAATTGTGAACAGCTTAATTGAAATTAAAAAAAAATATGTTTTACTAGCCCCAACTGGAAGAGCTGCAAAGGTAATTGCCAATTATTCAAGTAAAACTTCACACACAATACATAAAAAAATTTATTTTCCTAAAAAAAGTAGTGGAGGTGGAGTGCGTTTTACAATGCAGCAAAACAAACATAAAAATACCATTTTTTTTGTAGATGAGGCTTCAATGATTTCGGATGTGAATTCGGAGTCAAAAATGTACGAAAATGGGTCTTTGCTTGACGATTTGATTTCTTATGTTTATAGTGGAGAAAATTGCAAAATGATTTTAATTGGCGATACTGCTCAGCTGCCACCAGTGCATTTGGATATTTCGCCTGCTTTAAACACAGATACATTAGAGTTGAATTACAACAAAGAAATTCAAACTATTGAGTTAAATGAAGTAATGCGACAAGAAGAAAACTCGGGAATTTTGTACAATGCAACCGAATTACGAGAATTATTGAAAGATTCGTTTATAACGGAATTCAAATTTAAGTTGAAACCATATAAAGATATTATTCGATTAACCGATGGTTACGACATTCAAGATGCTATAAACCAATCGTATAGTAATTACAGTATTGAAGACACCGCATTTATAGTCCGATCTAATAAAAGAGCCAATCAATACAATCAACAAATTCGAACTAAAATTTTAGACAAAGAGAGTGATTTGAGTGTTGGCGATTTTTTGATGGTAGTAAAAAATAATTATTTTTGGTTAAAAGATGCCGATGAAGCTGGTTTTATTGCCAATGGAGATATTATTGAAGTATTAGAAATTTTTACTTTTAAAGAGTTGTACGGGTTTAAATTTGCCAAAATAAAAGTTAGGATGATTGATTATCCGAACCAAAAACCTTTGGAAACAATTGTTATTTTAGATACGATAACTTCCGAATCTCCGTCGTTAACTTTTGATGAATCGAATAGATTGTACCAAGAAGTGATGAAGGATTATGAAGGCGAAACAAAGTACAAAATGTTTCAAAAAGTGAAAGAAAATGAGTTTTTTAATGCCTTGCAAGTGAAATTTTCTTATGCAATTACGTGTCATAAAAGTCAAGGTGGACAATGGAATACAGTTTTTGTTGAACAACCTTATTTACCAGACGGTATAGATAGAGATTATATAAGATGGTTATATACAGCAATTACAAGGGCAAAAGACAGGTTATATTTAATTGGTTTTAAAGACGATAATTTTTTGTAAATTATAAAATTAAATCTTAATTACACTAATAATGGAAAAAGTGAACTCTTGTTTAGTTTTTAACGGAATTGATTTGTTTTCGGCATCCGCATTATGAGTGTTTTTATCACATTTTAGATTTTTATGAATTAAATTATAGTTTTACCTTTGTAGGAAGCATTACAGCATTTTAATGCTTTTGTTATTATCTTT
>JAYUFJ010000274.1:0-1673 GCA_043738775.1 Flavobacterium sp.
AAAATAACTGTAAAATTATTTTAGCCTCTGGCTCACAAAGACGTCAACAGTTTTTTAAAGATATGAATTTGAACTTTGAAATTCGATTGAAAGAAGTAGACGAAGTTTTTCCAAATCATTTAAAAGGAATCGAAATTACAAATTATTTATCTACGTTAAAATCGAAAGCCTTTAATAATTTGCTTGATAATGAACTTTTGGTAACAAGTGATACCTTAGTTTTTTTAAATGACGAAGTTTTGGGTAAACCTAAAGATTATGATGATGCATTTAAAATGTTAAAAAAATTATCTAACAAAACACATCAAGTGATTACGTCGGTTTGTTTTAAAACCAATTTAAAAATCGATTTAATTTCGGATATCACAAAGGTTACTTTTAATTCTCTTTCAGACGACTCAATTCGATATTATTTAGACAATTACAGCCCTTTTGATAAAGCTGGTTCCTACGGAATTCAAGATTGGATTGGTTTAATTGGTATTTCAAAAATTGAAGGGTCTTATACCAATGTTGTTGGGCTACCAACAGAAAAAGTATTTGCTTATTTAAAAGAAAATCAAAAAATTTAACATACAAAATCAAAAAAAGAGTTTAAAAAAATAGAACTTTGTAAGCTAATTAAATACTATCAAAATGATCCCAGAACCTGACATTAACGATAAAATAATGAAAATAACAATGGCAATTAAGGATAATTATCCCGAATTGTCAAAGTTTTTAAACGAAATGCCGGTTACAATACCTAATGAAACCCATCCTGAAGTAAATCAAAAAAATCTAGAAAAATATTACGAATCATTAGTAACTATTTTTAGAAATTATGTTGCCGAACATCAATTAACCAATTGCAATCGAAATTCCGACAACTATCATTTGTAATTTATGTTAAAGAAAATCAAAAATACGAAATAAAATGTTTTGCTTTTGCATTATTTACTACATTTGAAATTATTGAAAAATTCCAATTGTAATGCAACAATTTTCTTTTAAAAGTTTTCTTTTTTTACTTTGCTTTTTATCCTTAAAAGCACAACAACCAACAAAACCAAATTCGGTTGAAATATACCATCAAATTGAAAAATTGAATTTTTTAGGTTCTGTTTTATATTTGGCGGCACATCCCGACGACGAAAATACTCGTTTAATTTCGTATTTATCCAATCAAAAAAATGCTCGAACGGCTTATTTATCATTAACTCGAGGCGATGGTGGGCAAAATTTAATTGGGCCTGAATTACGAGAATTACTGGGAGTAATAAGAACTCAAGAATTAATTGAAGCCCGCAAAATTGACGGTGGTGAACAATTTTTTTCAAGAGCCAATGATTTTGGATTTTCAAAAACTCCAGAGGAAACATTGCAAATTTGGGACAAAAATCAAGTTTTGAGCGATATGGTTTGGATAATTAGAAATTTTCAACCCGATGTTATTATCAACCGTTTTGATCATCGCACACCAGGAACTACCCACGGACATCACACATCATCTGCAATGCTAAGTTTTGAAGCATTTGATAAAGTTAATGATCCAAATTCATTTTCGGAACAATTAAAACTAGTTTCAGTTTGGCAACCCAAACGTTTGTTTTTCAATACATCATCCTTTTTTTATGGAGGAAAAGAAAAATTTGATAAAATGGATAAATCTACCTTAACTAATTTAAAAACAG
>JAYUFJ010000275.1:0-1671 GCA_043738775.1 Flavobacterium sp.
GAATTGTAATTTCATCGTACTCAAAATGAAGTAAAACCATAAAACATTGAATACAATTTTCAACCGAAGCTTGATCTTGAAATGGAATTAAAATTGTAAAACACAGGTTTTTATAAGTAACTTTTAATTGAGTTTTACTTTCAATTTCTTTAGTCATTATGTAAACATCGGCATTTTTATCGCTCGAACTCCAAGTAAAGGTTTTGATATTGGGCTTTAAAAAAACTTCTATTGTTTTATTTTTATTTAAAATTAAAAGTTCAACGTTCGAAAAAAGTTTCAGTTTTTCTTTGATTTTTTCGCCTATATCCGAAAAACCTTCGTTGTGAGCCGAGCCAATATTAGATAAAATTCCTATAGTAGGTTTAATAATTTTTTGCAAATTTTGCATTTCATTAACCGTTGAAATTCCGGCTTCAAAAATACCTAAATTATGATTTTCATTAATTGCTAAAATCGAAAGCGGCACGCCAACTTGTGAATTGTAACTTTTTGGACTCCGAATAATCGAATAATCAGGGCTTAACAAAAAATTCAACCATTCTTTAATAATCGTTTTTCCGTTGCTTCCTGTTATTCCTATAATAGGAAAATGAAATTTATTTCGGTAAAATGCAGCTATGGTTTGAAGTGCAACTAAAGTATTTTCAACAACAAAATAATTTACGTTTTGGTTTAAGTTTTCAGAAACTTGATCAACAACAAAATTGTAAACACCTTTTTCAATTAATTCGTTAATGTATTTGTGACCATTGTGGTTGTTACCAGTTAAAGCAAAAAACAATGTATTCTCGGAATTTTGCAACGAACGACTGTCGATAGAAACAGATTCAATGGATTGATTGTTATCGTTTCCGATAAAGGTGGCGTTTAAAATTTGATTTATTTCAGATAATTTAAAAGTCAAAATTATTTATTTTTCTTTATTTCGCTTCATTGCATTAAAATAAGCTGCTCTGCTCAACGGCTCGTATTCTTCGGTTTCACCTAGCATAACCAGCTTATCGTTATTGGTTTTACGAAAACTATAATTTGCCAAATTGCCTGTTCTAGTGCAAACGGCATGAACTTTGGTAACATATTCGGCAGTTGCCATAAGCGCAGGCATTGGTCCAAAGGGGTTTCCTTTAAAATCCATATCCAATCCTGCCACTATAACTCTAATTCCTGAATTCGCTAAATTATTACAAATTGTTACAATTTCTTCGTCAAAAAACTGAGCTTCGTCAATACCAACTACATCACAACCTTGTGCTAAAATGGCAATATTGGCCGCTGCAGGCACAGGTGTGGAGCGAATTTCATTTTTGTTATGTGAAACCACCATTTCTTCGTCGTAGCGAGTATCGATTGACGGCTTGAAGATTTCTACTTTTTGTTTTGCAAATTGTGCCCTTTTTAATCGTCGAATCAATTCTTCGGTTTTACCCGAAAACATTGACCCACAAATAACTTCTATCCAACCGAATTGCTCTTTATGATTTACTGTATTTTCAAGAAACATTTTGTAATTTTAAGCCATTAAAAGTAATAATTTTTATTACTTTGTACCGAAACAAATTTATTACAAATTTAGTATCTCCATCACTATAATCGTAAAAGTTATGAAAAAAAGATTAGAAGCCGAATTAATTAGCATTGCGCACCGAGTTTTGAAATTAAAAAACAAGT
>JAYUFJ010000276.1:0-1666 GCA_043738775.1 Flavobacterium sp.
CCTACAACTGGTTTTACATTTACTGTTAATACTACTTTGGGACCTAAATTAATTGATCAACATTTACCACTTAACAGAACTTCAAGTATTACCGCTACCGATATTCAAGCTAATAATGGAGTAATACATGTTTTAGATAAAGTTTTATTAAACTTTTAAATATTTATTTTTAGTATAAATTTAAGCCTCGTTCTATTTCTAGAACGGGGTTTTTTTATTATATTTGTTTTCATTAAATTTTATTTTATGTATAATTTTATTCAAAAATTTCATTCGGGTTGGGCTTACTTAGCTCTCGTTTTATTAATTATTGCTGTTGTAAGTTCGGTAATTGGAATGTTATCTAAAAAGCAATTTACAGCAACCGATAAAAAAATTTATTTGATTACATTAATATCTGTTCATATTCAATTGTTGGTAGGTTTAGTACTTTATTTTGTTTCTCCTTATGGGTTTGATTCGTTAGGTGAAATGAGCAATAAAGCCCTTAGATTAACTTCTTTGGAACATCCGTTAATAAATATTGTTGCCATTGTATTAATTACCATTGGCTGGTCACGTCATAAAAAAGCAACTACCGATCACGCTAAATTTTTAGCTATAAATTTATTTTACGCATTAGGATTATTGCTAATTTCCTCTAGAATTCCTTGGCAAATGTGGATTCATTAAGTATTTAAAAAAAGCCTTTAAGCTCTTTTTTTTGCTAACCAAAATCAAAACCAAATGAAGACAAAAACTATTTTGCCAATTTTACTTTTATCTTTAATATTAATTGTAAATGCTCAATCAAAAGTAAAATCATTGGCTATTAAGGATTCCATAAAATCTAAATTGAAATTGGTAGATGAAAAAGATTCTGCTGTCTTTTACAAAGGAAAATTTAGACTCTATAAAAAAAATGCGCACGCTTCTTATTATGGTGAACGTTTCAACGGGCGTAAAACTGCAAGTGGAAGACTGTTTGATATGAACAAACTTACTGCTGCGCATAAAAAATTTCCTTTTGGTACAAAATTAAGAGTTACCAATGAAAGTAATGGAAAATCTGTAATAATAGAAGTTACCGATCGTGGACCATTTGTAAAAGGTAGAGAACTGGATTTATCTAAAAGAGCTTTTTTTACAATAGCAAACTCAAGCGGAGCAGGCTATATTAAAACAACTATTGAAATCTTACAAAAATAATTTACCACTCTTTGAAAGGCTTTTTACTTAGATAAGCATTATAGTACCGAGCATCATTTGTTACTTCGTTTCCAAGCCAATTTGGTTTTATAATAACTTCATCTTCATTTTCGAGTTCAATTTCGGCAATTATTAAACCCTGGTTATCATCGTAAAAAACATCTACTTCAACAACGTGTTTGCCCGATTTTACTTCGTAACGCGTTTTTTTAATTACTCCTTTTTCACAAAGGTTTAATAATGCAGTTGCTTCATCAAATTCAATTTCTTTTTCCCATTCAAATCTTGTTGCTCCCGATTGTGAGCTTATTCCTTTAATTGTTAAATAGCCTTTGTTTCCTTTAGTTCTTATTCTAACGGTACGCTCCGGATTGGATGATATGGATATACTAATTTAGCTGGGAGTTAAAGTTAAGAGAAATAATCTTAATTTTAACACATGACACGAGAAAGAAAAATTTACGATTCAGCATTTAAA
>JAYUFJ010000277.1:0-13032 GCA_043738775.1 Flavobacterium sp.
GGTACTAGCGCTGCATCCAATACATATATTGACGCTGCAAATACCAATTTATTTTATATGAATAATATTTGTCATGACATTTGGTTTCAATACGGATTTAACGAAGCAAATGGTAATTTCCAGAAAACGAATTATACAACAGTAACTGCACCAGCAGCAAATGACTTTGTTTTTGCCGATGCGCAAGATGGTTCAACTGCAGCTACTCCAACTTTTAATAATGCAAACTTTAGTACACCAGAAGATGGAACTAGCGGAAGAATGCAAATGTTTTTATGGAGTTACCGAAAAACACTACAATTACTTAATATCAATTCTCCTTCTGATATTGCAGGACTAAAATTTGCATCAGACAACGGTTTTAATCCTGGACACGTTGACGTTCCAGTGACTCCAAGTTTTATACAAACAAATTTTGCCCTATATGATGATGGTTCTAATGATGTAGGTCAAACTGATGGTGCAGATGCTTGTTCGGCAGCAATAAATGCATCGGATTTAAATGGAAAAATAGTTGTTGTAAGAAGATCTACATCTACTGTAAATGGTGGTTCACCGTGTGCTTTTATAGAAAAAGTTAAAAATGCACAAACAGCAGGAGCAATTGCAGTTATAATTGTTAATAATGATGCAGCAAATCCAAATCAACTTATTGGAATGTCTGGAGCTGATGCAACAATTACTATTCCAGCAATTTCAGTTTCTTTGACAGTTGGTGAATCTATAATAGCTAAGATTAAAACTGGCACAGTAAATGGTAAAATCCAATCACCTGAGCAAATTGGTTTGTTTGTTAATACCGATGGGGATTTTGACAATGGAATAATTGCACACGAATTTGGTCATGGAATTTCAACTAGATTATCTGGAGGAAGAAATAATTCGAGTTGTTTGCAAAATTATGATCAAATGGGCGAAGGATGGTCGGATTGGTTTGCCTTAATGTTACAATTGAAACCTACCGATACACCTACTACAGCAAAAAGTTTAGCCACTTTTGTGCTCAATCAGTCAACAACAGGTGCTGGTTTAAGAAGTTATAAATACACAACTGATATGGCTGTTAATCCGTTAACTTTTGTAAATTCTAATTCTCCGGTACCAGCCGATCCAGCAAATACAGGCTACAGATATGTAACTGGAGATTTTTGGGCAACTACTCTTTACGATCTTGCTTGGGCCTATATTGGAAAGTATGGATATGATGATAACAAATACACTGGTACAGGCGGTAACAATAAAGTGATGCGTTTGGTTTTAGATGGCTTAAAATTACAACCTTGCAGTCCTACGATTGTTAGTGGTAGAAATGCATTAATTGCTGCGGATCAAGCAACAACTGGCGGTGCAGATTATTGTTTAATAACCGAAGTGTTTAGAAGACGTGGAGTGGGTTTAAACGCTTCATCGGGAAATCCTAACGATTGTGGAGATCAAGTTGAAGATTTCACACCATTTCCAGCGGGTCCAAATTGTGTTTTAAATGTAAATTACTTTCAAAATGAAGAGTTGTTTAAAATTTATCCAAATCCTACAAATGGATTTATAAATGTAAGAATTAACAATTATGTTGGTAAAGTTAACATCAAAATAGTCGATGTAAACGGACGGGTTATTAGCGATATTAAAAACGAAGATTTCAATTCCGAAAAAGAATTAAATTTAAATAATTTACAATCGGGAGTTTATTTAATTAAAATTACTGGAGACGATTTAAATTTTACACAAAAAATTATAAAAAATTAATTTTAAAATTAATTTATGAATTTAAAGAGGGACGGTTTGCGTCCCTCTTTTTTTTATTTTTAAAAACCAGTCTATTTAGTTACTTTTGTATTTTTAATAAAACTATGTTTAAAGCAAAGTATATTTATATATTTATTTTAGTTACTTTTTTCTCCTTTTCTCAAGATAAAGAAAAAGAAAAACCACGAAAAAGTCTGGTAAAAACCCAAGCCCAACGTGATAAAGAAGCTGCTAAAAAAGCACCAATAAATTGGTACAAAATTGTTTCAATAAAACACGATACCACTATTGTTGACACTACTTTGTCAATAAAAAAAGAATATGAGTTTAATTACCTGCGTAAAGATATTTTTGGTTTATTACCTTTGCCTAATGAAGGTCAGTCGTACAACACACTGGATTTTGGGTTAAATAAATTTTCAAAATATCCGGATTTTGGGTATAGAGCCAAACAATTTAATTATTACGATGCCAACGATGTAAAATATTATAATGTTGCAACCCCTTTAACCGAAATTTATTATAAATCGGTAATGGAACAAGGGCAAAATGTAGAAACTTTAATCACCTTAAACACTTCTAAACAATTTAATTTTTCAATTTCTTATAAAGGATTACGCTCGTTGGGTAAATATCAAAACCAACTTGCCAGCTCGGGAAATTTTGTTTTCACAGCTAGTTATCAATCCAAAACCAAGCGATACAATAGTAATTTTCATTTGGCCATTCAAGATGTTTTGAATGGAGAAAATGGTGGTGTAACTAATACGCTTGATTTTGAAACCAATAATCCACAATTTATTGACCGACCTAGAATTCAAAATTATCTAAAAGATGCACTTACCGTTCAAAGAGGAAATAGAATTTTTATTGATCATAGTTTTCGAATAAATACCAAAAATGCTCAAAACAATCTTTATGTTAATCATGAATTTAATTATGAATCTAAATTTTTTGAATACAACCAAGCAACTGTATTATCTACCGTAGGTAGTGATTCCAATACAAGTTCGATTTTGCGTTTTGGACCATTAAATGATGGAATAACTCAAATCAATAATCAAAATAATTACGATAAAATTTATAACAAAGCAGGTATAGTTTATGAAAATAAAACATTAGGTAAGTTTGAATTTTTTATAGAAAATTTTAATTTTAAATCTGTTTTTGGCGGCATAAAAATTATAGACGGAGTAACTTTTTCAAGCATTTTAAAAAACAGTATCAATTCGATAGGCGGAAAATATGAATATCGAAAAAATAAATGGAACGGGTTATTTTCAATTTCAAATGCCATCACATCGCTTTCAGTTCGTGATATAGACGCCAATTTAACCTATAAAATAAATGATAAAAACAGTATTAATTTTCATTATCAAAACATTTCTAAATTGCCTAATCATAATTTAATGTTATACCAAAGTGATTTTAAAAACTACAATTGGGAAAACAATTTTAAAAACGAAAAAATAAACAACCTGTCTGTAAATGCAATCACCCAGTTTGGAAACGCCAGTTTTCAACTCACCAATTTAAGCGATTATATATATTTAAGTAACGAGTTTCCGTTTACAAATTATCAAATTATAACACCAAAACAATACGATAAATCAATAAATTATTTATCACTTAAAGTAAATAAAGAAATAAAATATAAAAATTTCGGATTAGACAACACCGTTTTGTATCAAAAAGTTACCCAACCCGATTTAGTTATAAATGTGCCTAAAATTATAGCTCGAAGTACGCTATATTATTCAAATTATTACTTTAAACGAGCGCTTTTTGGGCAAATTGGTGTAACGGCAAATTATTTTTCAAAATACTATGCCAACGAATACAATCCAGTAATTGGTGAATTTTTTATTCAAAGTAACAAACAAATAGGAAATTATCCAAGCCTTGATTTTTTTATTAATGCTCGAATTCGGCAAACCCGTTTTTTTCTAAAAGCAGAACACTTCAACTCTAGTTTTAGCGGACGTCATTATTTTTCGACACCAAATATCCCAGCCAACGATTTTATTATAAGGGCTGGACTTGTTTGGAATTTTTTTCAATAATTTTAGCGTTCCGTATTGCGTTTAAAAAAACACAATACGTCGGGCTATACACTATATCATTGCCCCAAAAGGCAATGGATGCCGTTTCTATCCCTAACGCACTATCAAGTTTATTAGAAACTCAGTTTTTCAAATCCACAAAAAAGCAATACCTTTGTATCAAATTTTAGAATTTAAATCTGAAATTGCAAATAAAATTTAAAATGAATTATTCCGAAAATATATTAGGCACAATTGGTAATACACCATTGGTAAAATTAAATAAAGTTATTGAAGGTATTGACGCTCTAGTTTTAGCAAAAGTTGAAACCTTTAATCCAGGCAATTCTACCAAAGATAGAATGGCATTAAAAATGGTAGAAGACGCAGAAGCAGATGGACGTTTACAACCAGGAGGAACTATAATTGAAGGAACTTCAGGCAATACAGGAATGGGTTTAGCATTAGCAGCAATCGTAAAAGGTTACAAATGCATATTCGTAATAACTGACAAACAATCCAAAGAAAAAATGGATATTTTGCGTGCCGTTGGAGCCAAAGTAATCGTTTGCCCAACCGATGTTGAACCTACCGATCCGCGTTCGTATTATTCTGTTTCAAAAAGATTAGGAACCGAAATTCCCAATTCTTGGTACGTAAATCAATACGATAATCCTTCAAACGCAATTGCTCATTATGAGCAAACAGGACCTGAAATTTGGGAACAAACTGATGGAAAGGTGACTCATTTTATTGTAGGAGTAGGAACAGGAGGAACTATTTCTGGAGTTGGAAAATATTTGAAAGAAAAAAATCCAAATATTAAAATTTGGGGAATCGATACCTACGGCTCTGTTTTTAAAAAATACCACGAAACTGGGATTTTCGACGAAAACGAAATTTACTCCTACATAACCGAAGGAATCGGAGAAGATATTTTACCAAAAAATGTTGATTTTTCGTTAATTGATGGTTTCACAAAAGTAACCGACAAAGACGCAGCCGTTTACACCCGAAAAATCGCAATTGAAGAAGGTATTTTTGTAGGTAATTCTGCAGGTTCTTGCATTAAAGGATTGCATCAATTAAAAGAACATTTCACTAAAGACGACGTAGTTGTAGTTTTATTTCACGATTCTGGAAGTCGTTATGTAGGTAAAATGTTTAACGACGATTGGATGCGCGAGCGAGGCTTTTTAGATCAAGAAATTACCAAAGCCGAAGACTTAATTAAAGAACATATTGAAAAACCACTAATTATCGTTCGAACCGAAGAATTAGTTTCGCACGCTATTGATAGAATGCGAAAATACAAAATTTCACAAATACCAGTTATTGATATTACTGGTTTCGTGGGCTCGGTTGATGAAACCAACTTGTTTCAAAGTTATGTTGCTGATAAAAATGTTGCCGATAAACCTATTCGTGAAGTAATGGGAAAACCTTATCCAACGGTACAATTAGAAACGCCAATAGAAGAGGTTTCAAAACTTTTCAACAAAGAAAACCAAGCCGTTCTAGTTGATTTAGGCAACGGAAAACATCATATTATTACTAAGTATGATATTATTGGTTCAATAAAATAATTGAGGGAAATTAATTATAATAAAAAAGTAGTTCATTTCACGACAAATATTAAAATATTTTAAATTATTATTCAATAGAATAATGATGTTGAAAATTTAGAAAAACCAATCTTTAGTATCAATGCTAAATGTAAAAATTGTAATCATAAAAAAGATTAGGAGAAGAATAATCCAAAACACTAATTTCTAAAATATCAAATTAAATTGACTTTTACAGCAATAGACTTCGAAACCGCAACAGGACATCCAGAAAGTGCTTGCGCAGTAGGTATTGTAACTGTCGAAAACGACAAAATTACCGAAGAATATTATACTTTAATTCAACCGCCAAACAACGAATATTGGTATAGAAACATAATGGTTCACGGTATAAAACCAATCGAAACAATGGAAGTTAAAACTTTCGATGGAATTTTTCCGGAAATTCATAAACGCCTTTTTGGACGAAAAATTGTAGCTCACAACGAAGTTTTCGACAGAAACGTATTGAAAAAAACTATGAAATATTATGGTTTGTATTACGACGAACTAGAAATAGCCGATATGTGGGAGTGTACTTGTAAAATTTATAGAAAAAAAGGATACAAACCAGCTAATTTAAAACATTGCGCAGAAGTTAATAAAATCGAATTAGTGCATCACGAAGCCTTATCGGATGCTCGTGCCTGTGCCAAATTGTATTTGTTGAAGTAATTTACTAGATTATATTTTAAAACATATAACTCCGTATCTTAGCAACTCAAAATCTTAAAAAAAATGAAAGAAGATTTTCTACATTACGTTTGGCAATATAAAAAGTTCGTTTTTTCGGATTTAAAAACCACACAAAACGAAAATTTGACTGTTATAAATTCCGGATTTTACTCACAAATGGCTGGCCCCGATTTTTTTAATGCTCAAATTGTAATTGATGATCAAAAATGGGCTGGTAATGTTGAAATACACTTAAAATCATCCGATTGGTATGTGCATCATCACGAAAAAAACTCCAATTACGACAGCGTAATTTTACACGTAGTTTGGGAGCACGACACACCAATTTTTAGAAAAGACAATACTGAAATTCCTGTTTTAGAATTAAAAAAGTATGTATCTAAACAAGAATTGAACAATTACAACGAACTAGTTACACCAAAATCATGGATTTTTTGCGAAAAGCAAATTTCAAAAATCGATGTTTTTATTTTAAAAAACTGGCAAGAACGATTGTTTTTTGAACGACTGGAACGAAAATCAATTCCGATAAACCAACTATTACAAGAGACCGAAAATAACTGGGAAGCCGTTTTTTTTTCAATACTTGCCAAAAATTTCGGCTTGAATACTAATGGAGAAATATTCTTAAAAATTGCCAATTCAATTCCATTTTCGGTAATAAGAAAAGAAAGTTTTGAAGTTGAAAATCTAGAAGCTATTTTATTTGGTAGTGCCAATTTATTAAATAATGAAAAGCAAGATTCTTATTTTATTAATTTAAAAAACCGTTGGAATTATATTAAAATAAAGTATCAGTTACCAGATGTTTTTATTGACGAAGTACAGTTTTTTAAGCATCGTCCAGATAATTTTCCGACAATTCGATTAGCACAATTAGCGCAATTGTTTCATTTACAACAAAATTTATTTTCGAAAATAGTTGAAATTAAATCTGTCGAAGAATGTTATAAATTGTTTAATGTAAAAGTTACTCAGTATTGGGAAACGCATTATCAGTTCGATAAAGAAAGTCCTAAAAAGCGAAAATCATTAACTAATTCGTTCATTGATTTGTTATTGATTAATACAATAATTCCGTTTCAATTTGCTTATGCAAAAAGTCAAGGAAAAGAAATTTCAGAAAATATCTTAAAATTGTTATCCAAAATTACATCAGAAAAAAATTCAATTTTAGATAAATTTTCATCATTTGGAATACATTCAAAAAATGCTTTCGAAGCGCAATCATTATTACAACTAAAAAATGAATATTGCAATAAAAAAAAATGTTTGCAATGCGCAATTGGTATTGAGTTGTTGAAAAAATAAAAAATAAGAATAAGGGTTAATAAAAAAATTATTGATGAAATAATTTTATTTTTTTAAAATAAATATGATTTTTAAATTCTTCTTTTTAAATTTACGAAACTAAATGGCAACTAATTACTAAAAAACTAACGACCAAAAAAATGCCTAAACAACGATTCGTAATTAGACTAAAATATTTTGCCGAAAAACACGGTTTTCACGTTTCACAACGTCTTGCAGACACCTTAGGAATGCGAGCCAATAGTGTTCGAATATTTTTTATTTACATATCATTTGTTACTGCTGGGCTTTGGTTTGGAGTTTATTTAACCTTGGCTTTTTGGATACGATTAAAAGATTTAGTTAGAGCCAAACGAACTTCGGTATTCGATTTATAATAGTTTTAAATTTATATTTGCACAAAAAATGTATTAAAATATTGATTTTAAAAAATGCCAAAACAATCATACGAAAACCCTTTTAAATCATTCCTTCATTTCACCAAAAACCAACAAAAAGGTGTTTTAGGCTTGTTTTCAATAATAATAATTTTACAAATTGTTTATTATTTTGTTGATTTTTCCGAAGTCCACAAACCATCAAAAGAGGAGCAAACTTGGTTAGCATTACAAACAAAAATTGACACAAATGCAGTAATAGAAAAAAAATACGAATATAAAATTTATCCTTACAACCCCAATTTTTTAACTGACTTCAAAGGTGCTAAACTAGGCATGTCTGTAAAACAAATAGACCGATTATTGACTTTTCGAAAACTTGGTAAATTTGCTAATTCACCCAAAGAATTTCAAAAAGTTACTGGAATTTCAGATTCTTTATTAAACGCAATGTCGCCCAATTTTAAATTTCCAGATTGGGTTACCAACAAGCAAAATAATTCGAATTTTGTAAATAATTACAAAACTTACGAAAAATATCCTAAAAAAGAATCTTTGAATATTATAGATATCAACCAAGCTACCAAAGAAGATTTGATGAAAATTTCAGGTATTGGTGAAGCACTTTCAGACCGAATTTTAAAACAAAAAGAAGTTTTTGGTGGATTCGTTTCTATGGAGCAAATGAATGACATTTGGGGATTATCGCCTGAGGTTTTAAAAAGTTTAAACCAATATTTTAAAATATCAACTTTACCAAAAATTAACAAAATTAATATCAATAATGCATCAATTAAAGAATTGAGTTCGTTTTATTATTTTAAATATCCAATTTCGAAGAATATTATGGTTTATAGAAGTATGAATGGAAACCTAAAAATTGAGGATTTAACAAATATTAAGGCTTTTCCTGTTGATAAATTAAAAATAATAGCGTTATATTTGGAATTCTAAAATTATTAAGCAATAATTTATTTTAGACTCAAATAAAAAACAATGTTATGAATTCAATTTATTTTACCGAAGAACATGAAATGTTCCGAAAAAGTTTACAAGATTTCTTGCAAAAAGAAGTAGTTCCGCATATTGAAAAGTGGGAAAAAACAGGAACAATAGAACGTTTTATTTGGAAAAAAGTTGGCGAAATGGGTTTTTTTGGAATTAACTACCCAGAGGCTTATGGCGGATTAAATTTAGATTTGTTTTACACCGTAATTTTTTTAGAAGAACTTCAAAAAATAAAATCAGGTGGTTTTGCTGCAGCAATGTGGGCTCACGCCTATTTAGCTATGACTCATTTAAATGCCGAGGGTGATGAGCGTATAAAACAAGATTATTTGGCACCAAGTATTTTGGGTGAAAAAATTGGCGCCTTATGCGTAACCGAGCCATTTGGCGGAAGCGATGTTGCCGGAATGAGAACTACAGCAGTAAAAAAAGACAATAAATACATATTAAACGGCTCAAAAACATTCATTACAAATGGAGTATATGCAGATTATTATATAGTTGCTGCAAAAACAGATACTACAATTGGAAACAAAGGAATAAGCATATTTTTATTAGATACCAGTTTGAAAGGAATTACAGCAACCAAACTCGATAAATTAGGTTGGCGAGCATCGGACACAGCCGAAATATCATTCGACAATGTCGAAATTTCTGAAAATAATTTAATGGGCGAAGAAGGAAAAGGATTTCCTTACATAATGCAACATTTTGCTTTTGAACGTTTAATAATGGCAATCAACGCACACGCTAGTGCCGAATATGCTCTAGATTACACTATCGAATATATGTCGCAACGTGAAGCTTTTGGAACAAAAATTAATAAATTTCAAGCATTACGGCACACAATGGTCGAGCACGCAACCGAGGTCGAACATTGCAAAATTTTTAATTATGCAGTTGTAAATCAATTAAATAAAGGCGAATATGTTGTAAAAGAAGCCTCAATGGCAAAATTAAAATCGACCAAAGTTGCCGACGAAACAATTTATAGTTGCCTTCAAATGCTAGGCGGATATGGTTATATGGAAGAATATCCATTAGCACGATTGTTGAGAGACAGCCGATTAGGGCCAATTGGCGGAGGAACATCAGAAATACTTAAAGAAATTCTTTCAAAAATGATTATTGACAAACAAAATTACAAGCCAGCTGTAAAATAAAATATATTTTCATAGAATAATGAACCAAGAAATAAAAAATTGTTTCTTGGTTTTTTTGTTATTTTGAGTTATTTATATCCCTAAAAAATGAACATTTAAATCATAGTTTAATTTAAAAATCAAACAATTTAATTACAACCAACAGGTATGAATGTAACGATTTATATATTCGTTCGTTTAATTGCCCATTTCAATAAAGTATTTTTCTCTTTTGGCAGTCCAAGTTTTTCAATAATATTACTCCGATGTCCTTCGATTGTTTTTTCTGATAAGAAGAGCAATTCGGCTATTTGTTTGCTAGTTTTTTGTTGCGAAATAAGTTCTACAATTTTTCTTTCGGACAAAGTTAGTTTATCAAGTTCCAAATTACTGTTTTTGTTGTCTATAAAAAGTTCGTCTTCTAGAAATTCACTCACATATTTATTTCCTTTTGCCACTTCAATTAAACATTTTTCAAGTTCGGTTTGGGCGTGTTCTTTTAGTATGTAACCATAAATTCCGTATTCGGTTGCTTTTTTGTAAATGGTCATTTCTTTGTGCATAGTGAGCAAAATAACTTTGGTTTTTAGTTTGCTTTCTTGTATTTTTTTTGCAACATCCAAACCGTCGAGTCCTGGCATATTAATGTCTAAAATAGCAATTTCTGGCAAATGCAAATTAATTAAATTCAATGCCGAAATCCCGTTGGAGCAAGTATCTGTTACCTTATATCCATAGGATTCTACAAAGCTTTTTGTGCCTTGGAGAGTAAACGGATGATCGTCGGCAATTAGAATTTTCATTATTATTTTTTGATTTCAATAGTTATAACTGTTCCATTTTTATCGGAATTTATTTTTGCTTCGCCACCAATTGCTCTACTGCGTTCTATAATATTATGCAATCCAAAAGCATTTTTTCCATTGAGTTTCTCTGTTACATTAAAACCTTTTCCGTTGTCTTTTATTTCTACAAAAAGATTATTGTTTTGTTCTGAAATGATAATTTTTGCCGCCACTGCATTAGCATATTTTATAATATTAGACAACGATTCTTGGATGATTCTGTAAAGTTGCAATTCATCATTTACCGATAAAAAATTAGTATAATTAATAGCTGCAGTTACCAAAAAATCATTTACAGATTGGGTGCGCTCTACCAATTGATCTACACTGGCTTTTAATCCAATTTTGTCGAACATAATTGGGTGTAAATTGCGACTAATAATTCGAATATCGTTTATTATTGCATCTATTTTATTGTTTGTAATATCGGTTTTTATTTCAAATGAATTTTTTAAACTCAATAATTCGTGGCTCACGCTATCGTGCAAATCGCTAGCAATACGTTTGCGCTCTTCTTCGGTTTTTTCTAGTAATTGTTTGGTATACTGTTGTACGTTTTCTTTTTCTAATTTTAATTTTTGTTGTTTCCTTTTTAACGAAAATGCAAGTCCTAATAATAAAATAGCAATTAAACCAGAAACTAATAAACCAATGGTAGTATTTTTATTTAAAATTGTTGTTTTTTGAAGTGCAATTTGTTGTTCTTTTTTTTCGGTTTCGTAAATAGTTTCTAGTTCAGCAATTTTTTCTCTAGTACCAATATCGGAAATACTGTCGGCAATAATTCGTTTGTTTTTTTCGATTGCAAAAGCATTTTTGAAATCATCATTTTGAATGGCACTCGATTGTAAAACGCCATAAAACATATTTACTTTTTCGTACTGTTGATTGGTTATTAATGTTGGCAAAGCCTTTTTTATATCATCAAAATTAGAATAATTGGGATTCTTTTTTATTTCATATTGTGCTAATGCAACTTTATATTCTAATGTTAAATCTTCAGAATTAATTTCCTCAACTATAGGTTTTAATTCGTCAATTACTTTTTTTGCTTCTACTAAATTATTTAATAGTACTAAATTTTCTATTTTATAGTCGTATATTTTCAATTTTAGAATTTTCCCATCTTCTTTACTATTATTAAAGGCATTGTAAGTAGAGTCTATAAGTGCTATTTTATGCGAATCTTGCATAAAATCATAAATTGCAATTTTATTAATTAAACCGATGAATACATTATAGGTATTGTCGATACTTTTATATGTTTTTATTGCATTGTCAGCGTTTTCAATAGCTCTTTTTTTATCGCCAATAGCGGTGTAAATATTGGCATAGTTGGAGTAAACAAAAGCAAATCCTTTAGGATTATTTATTTTAGTAAAATATTCTAAAGATTTTTGATTGGCAACCAAACTCAAGTTTTGCTTGCCCATAATGTAATAGGTATAGGACAAATCGTAGTAGGCTCTTGCCGTATTATAACAACTGTTGTAGTCGTTTGGTTCTAGCAAAGTAATGTTTTTATAATACTCGGTTGCTTTTTTTAAATTGGATTTATCTTCAGAATAATGTGCCAAATAAGCATCTACAAAAGTGGTTTTTAGTGCTGGAACTTCTTTTCTGTATTTTGTATCAAACTCATTTACTGTTGCCAAAAAAGTTTCGTTATAATCGTAAGAATCGGCTAAATATACAGTTGCTATACCTAATATTTCAGCCGCACTTAAATAGTTTTGTAATGCAATTTTTTGGTTGTAATATTTATAAAAAACCGATAAATAATTCTTGTCTTTTTTATAATTCGTTACTTGATGCAAGTAGGCTTTGGTTGCATCTTCTTTAACAGGAGTTTCTTTTACGAATAACACACCACTTTCTTTTTTGCCATTACAAGCAAAAAGTAAAATGATTATAAAAAGTGCAAAAAGAATTTGGATTGGTTTTATAAATTTTTTAAACATTATTATATTTTTTTAAGCAAAAGTATCTAATTAAAATTCAAAAAAAAGTATTTATTAAAATTTAGGTGTTTACCCCTATATGAATTTAGTTTCTATTGTTTCAACTTTGTGAACAGAATTAAAGTGTTAATTATTGAAACAATTCATTTTAGTTTTACATTAGCAAAATTATGGCAAAAACCAAATGGGACAAACTTCTCGAAAAATATTTATTTTTATATAAAGACGGATTTTTTGAACTTCCCTATTTGTCTAATTCTGCCAAAATAATGACCGATAGCGTTATCGAACTTCCTGTTG
>JAYUFJ010000278.1:0-1658 GCA_043738775.1 Flavobacterium sp.
TTTAGTTGAGCATTGGTTAAAGTTCCTCTATCAACTAAATAAATTCTAACATCTGGACCAGCAGCAGTACTAAAATTGGATGATAAACTAACAGAAACAGAAGTTGCAGAATTTAAAACCACATTTACATTTCCTAAAACATTATACATTGGTGTACTAGAATTATTTCCAAATGCAGTAACACTTTTGTTACATTGAGAATTTGAAACTTGACTCAATCCTATTGTGATTAAAAGTAAAAAAGTAATTTTTTTCATAGCTGTAGTATTTTAAATTTACAATACAAAGTTGCTAATAAATTAAAAGCCAGCTATTGACTATTTTACCTCAAAGATTATCAAAATTACATTAAGAGGAAACAATTTTATTTTCGCGAAATTCTTTAGGAGAAAAACCTTGTTTATTTTTAAAAAAACGGCTAAAGGATTGAATGTCTTCAAAACCCAATTCAAAAGCGGTTTCTTTTATACTTTTTTCAGAATTTAAAAGTATGCGTTTGGCTTCAATAAAAATTCTATTTTGAATAATTTGTAAAGGTGATTTTTCAATATGATTGGCAAATAAATTGGTCAATGATTTTGCTGGTTTATTCATTAAATCGGCATATTCGGCAACCGTATGTTTGGTTTTATAATGCACTTCTACTAAAAAGCTAAAATTTCTTATTACATCCATTTTAGTTTCTTGAACATTCACAATTTTATTTTCATCTTTAAAAATTCGTGTAGCAATTATTAAAAAACGCTTCAAAAGCATTTGCAACATTTCAATTTGCATTTCGTCTTTATTCTTTAATTCTGCCAAAAAAACACTCCAAAGTAATTCAAACTTTTTTATATTTTCTTCTTTCAAATTAATAATTGGCACTTGAGATGCACCAAAAAATAAAACGCCTTTACAACCAATTTCGCTGTCTTGATTATCAATACAATAAAAATAACGATTAAACCGAATAATGTTTATTGTGGAAACATTAGAAACGTCCACCTTATGAAACTCTGTTAAAAAACCATTTGATTGGCTTTTAAAACATAGATAACATTATCAATAATCAAAGTAGTTTCATTTTCAGAATTCCAAAAAACAGATAACGTATTATCATTATTTTTGTTGATAATTTCAGTATCTGTATTTTTTAAATTAGATACTAATAAATACTCGGCAGAAGGTCCAAAAAATTCCATAGCAGTAGATTTTTTAACAAAAATAAGCTTTAAACAGGATTTAATTTCTTAAAAAGTGTTAAAACAAATTCAATAGTATTCTATGTTTTAATTATCCTTTTCCAAAACCAACGGTATCTCGATACATTTGTGGAGAAACATCTGCATTATTTTTAAAAAACCGACTAAAATAATGTTCATCATTATATCCTAATTCAAATGCAATTTCTTTAACCGATTTCTTAGTCAAGTACAATTCTCTTTTGGCTTCAATTATTATTCGTTCGGAAATTAAATCGGTCAATGTTTTATTAAAATACGCCTTTGTAATTTTGGCTAATGAATTGGCAGAAATATTTAAAACATCAGCATAGTCACTAGCAGAATGTTTGGTTTTGAAATCTTTTTCGATAGCGTTTTTAAGATTTTGAAGTATAAAAGGCTCTCGTAAACCTGTTGTATTTACAGCTTTTTCTGGTAGCTGTTCTGTTTTTA
>JAYUFJ010000279.1:0-1656 GCA_043738775.1 Flavobacterium sp.
GGTTGGGCCCAAAAAGTTCTTGTTCGGAGTAATATGTTCCATTAATAATGTACAATGGTTCTTTTAATTCAATTACTTTTTCAAATTCACTATCGTCATTGTTGCCGTCTTTTTTATCTAATATTTTTTGTAATTTTTTTGCTTTATCCGCTTTAAGAACCACTCCATCAGCAACATACAAAGGCTCTAGTTTTTTTTCTTGCACAACTTCTTTATTTGCATCATTTTTATATTCAACCACTAGTTGAGCAGTTTTTTGTACTAAATTTAATTCGAATTTTCGATTTCTTGGATATAAACTACCTTGATTTGACGAAGCAACATTTAGAGCATTTTGATTTTGAAATACTTTAGATTCTTCTTGGCTTTCGGATTTTTTGTCTACTGGCGCATCCAATTCATCGGTTTTCTTTGGACTTTGTTCTACAAAACTTACTGAGTTTCGCGCTTGGGTTGGCTCTGTTAAAACTTCATCTATTTTATCATAATTAAATGTGGCATTTTTCTCTGGAGTAACTGTTTTTTTGTTTTCAACTATGGCAACAGCTTCAAGTGTTTTAGCTGTAACTTTTTCTTTTAAAACTATTGGATGTGCATTAGTTAGTACAATTTTATCGGCTTTTAAAAATTGATACCCTACCGAAATAATTAATAAGATCGATGCAGCAATTGCTAATTTTTTCCAAACCTGAGCACTTTTTTTAATTACAACACTATCCAATTTATCTTCAACACGACCCCAAACTTTATCCAATCCAGAAAAGTCCTTGGTTTCCGACTTCTCGGATGCCGATTTAAAAAGTTCATATAATTTATCTTGATTTTCCATTTTTATATTTTTGTACTGATTAAATTTCAGTATTATTTTGCTTTTTGATAATAAAGGTTGTTTACTAAATCTTTTAATTTTGTTTTGGCAACATTTAATTGTGATTTTGAAGTCCCTTCGGATATTGACAGCATTGTTGCAATTTCTTTGTGGCCATAACCTTCAATAACAAATAAATTAAAAATTGTTTTACAGCCCGCTGGAATAAAATTTAATAAATTCATCAAATCTTCTTCTTCCAAATTACTCATTTCGGGTGTTATAGGTTGCGAAAGTTGCTTTACATCGTCGAGGTACATATTTAAATTGACATTTTTTTTTATGCTTAATAAACATTGATTTACAGTTATTTTACGTGCCCAACTTTCAAAAGCCAAAATTTCTTTTAACTGGTCAAGTTTTGTAAAAATGGTGTAAAATGCGTCTGCCAAGGCTTCTTCAATTTCTTCTTCCTTTTTAAGATAGCGTTTGCAAGTTCGATACAATTTTGGCGCAAGAGCTTCATAAACCAAACGCTGGGCTTCACGTTGTTGTTTTTTGCAGTCGTTAATTATTTTTTCGTTTATCACAATAGTATTGTTTATTATAAAGAGTACTTTTTTTATAAAAAGGTTGGAAAGGGTTAAATTTTTTTTAATGATGATTTTTTATTTTCGTTAATACCTTTTATTTTTAAAAGCGTTAATAAAAAATCTAAAATTGAATCGATTTTGAAATATCCAATTTGTAAATTGATGATTCAAAAGCATCGGTATCATTATCTTCGCAAAGCAAAAATGTGATTTCTTTTTCGGTTTGTTTATACAAAGCAATGCCTTCAAATTTAT
>JAYUFJ010000280.1:0-4731 GCA_043738775.1 Flavobacterium sp.
ATTGATTTGGGCAGAAACATCAAAAACGTTAAAGGAAATATTTTTTTTAGTGCCGTTTCGTTAATGAATAAAAATAACGATGTAGTCGATTTGATTTCAAAACAATACGAACAAAATGCATTACCCCCAAGTTCACCTTTTTTTGAAAAAACATTACCCGAAATACCTGTGATAGTAACTACCAAAAAAGAATTGGATTGTATTAAATTCGAATTGAAATCTAATTTTTCAACAGCCTTTCAATATGTTATTTTGTATGAAATAAAATCAGAAAATGAAAAAAAAATTATACAAAAAGAATTGATTACACAATATAGTTTAATAAATTTTATCAATGTTAAAACAGAAAATTTAATTGTAAATAAAAAGTATGGACTTACTTATTTCGACCAAAACGGAAATGAAAGCGATATTTATAAATTTACATTTGATACTGAAAAAATGGAACTTAAATCAATAAAATAATGCAAAAAAATCAAAAAACACGAAACCCATTATCTTGGATTCCATTTCTTTATTTTGCTCAAGGAATGCCCTATTTTATAGTTAACAGTTTATCAACTATTATGTATAAAGATTTAGGAATTGACAACACCTCCATAACATTTTGGACAGGATTTTTATCACTGCCTTGGGTTTTTAAACCACTTTGGAGTCCAATTGTTGATTTAAATAGTACCAAAAAAAGATGGTTTTTAGTTATGCAATTGTTAATTTCAATAGTTTTAATTATAACTGGTTTAACAGTAAAATCAAATGGTTTTTTTATGTTTAGTTTGGCTTGTTTTATGATAATTGCTTTGGTTTCGGCAACAAACGATATTGCTACCGATGGTTTTTATATGTTAGGTGTTCCACAAAATTTACAGTCCAGATACATTGGTTTTACTGGTACTTTTTACAAAGTTGCTAAAGTTACAGTCGAGGGTCTTATAATTATTATAGCAGGAGTTTTAATCGAAAAACATTTTGAGGTTAAAAATGCTTGGTCAATAACGTTAATAATAGCAGCAGCAATTATGGCTATTTTAGCCATAGTAAATTTAATTGCAACGCCTACAGTTATCGAAAAAATATCGAACGAAGAAAAAGAAAATCAAAGTTTTTTAAAAGTATTTGCAACTTTTTTTAAAAAGGAAAATATTGGGATTTATATAGCTTACATTTTGCTTTTTAGATTGGGAGAATCGCAAGTTTTAAAAATAATCCCGTTGTTTTTAAAAGATACTTTTGAAGTCGGCGGATTGGGAATTTCTACAAAAGAATTCGGATTGTATTACGGAGTTTTCGGAATGATTTCATTAATTATTGGAGGAATTTTGGGTGGAATTGCAATGTCAATAGGCGGACTTAAAAAATGGTTGTTACCAATGGCTCTAATTATGAATTTACCAAATGCACTTTTTTTATTATTGTCCATTTATCAACCTACTTCGCATACGCCAATTATAGCGGTAATTATTGTAGAACAATTTGGGTATGGCTTTGGAGTATCGTCGTTTTTTATGTTTATGATTTATATTGCAAAAGGAATGTCAAAAACTTCGCATTATGCTATTGCTACTGGCTTTATGGCTATGGGAATGATGATTCCAGGAATGGCAAGTGGTTACATTCAAGCTCATTTGGGATATACTAATACCTTTATAATTGGATTAATTGGAGGAATTCCAGCAATGATTTTGATAAAATATTTAAATATTCACGATAATTTTGGAAAGAAAGAGATAAAAACCAATGGATAATTTACTCTCAAAAATATCGTTACGCGAAAAAATAGGACAACTATTTTTTCCGGCTGCTTTCATTAATGATTCGGATGAAAATATTAAAGCTTTAGAAAAATTAATTAAAAACCATAATATTGGAGGCTTAACTTTTTTTCACAGTCGATTAAGTGCCGCAACAAATTACGAAGGCAAAAAAAACGTAATTAAAAACGATAATAGCGCATCTCGATTAAAAGAATTGATACTACATTATCAAAGTATTGCAAAATATCCACTTTTAATTAGCATTGATGCCGAATGGGGTTTGGCAATGCGTGTTGAAAAAACTCCTCAATATCCGTATGCAATAACTTTGGGAGCAATTAAAAATGATAACGATAAATTAATTTATGAAGTAGGAAAAAGAACTGCAATTGATTTAAAAAAAATCGGAATTCATTACAATTTAGCACCAGTTATTGACATTAACGACAATCCAAGTAACCCTGTAATTGGTTATCGTTCGTTTGGCGATGATAGATTTAAAGTTACTAAAAATGCGCTTTCGTATTATAATGGAATGCAAGAAATTGGTATTTTAGGATGTTTAAAACACTTTCCGGGTCACGGAAATACTTCTGTTGACTCTCATTTAGGATTGCCAATAATTAACAAAACGCTCAATGAGTTATACGAACAAGAATTATATCCATTTATAGAAGCAATAAAACAAGAAATTGACAGTATTATGGTAGGTCATTTGGCCGTTCCTGCTTTAACAAATGGCAAAATTATTTCTGCAACTTTATCTTCAGAAATTATTCAAGATTTATTGCGAAACAAACTTGGTTACAAAGGTTTAATTATTTCTGATGCTCTAAATATGCATAGTGTTTCGAAATTATATACCGAAAAAGGAGAACTAGAATGGAAAGCCTTCGAAGCAGGAAATGATGTATTATGTTTTTCAGAAAACGTTGCTGAAGGAATAGAAAGCATTTTAAAAAATGGAAAAAAAGAACAAATTGAAGCCAGTTTCGAACGTCTTTTAAAATTAAAAAATAAAGCAAATTTATTTAATAATCAATCTTACGAATTATCAAAAAATTTAAATTTTGATTTTGAATTAGTTACTAGTTTGAATCAAAAAATAGCAAATAAAGCAGTTTCAATTTCTAAAAATGAGGGTAATTTAATTCCTTTAAATAAAAATAAGTCAATTGCAGTAGTTTCAATTTACAATAACAAAGAATCGGAGTTTTGCAAAACAATTGCTACTAAATTAAACCCAGTTTTTATTGATTTTCCTAATATTGAATTCATAAATTACAACGAAATAATTTTAGAATTGCAAAAGTTTGAAACTATAATTATTGCTTTGTTTGTTCCTTCAGTAAAACCTGTAAATCATTTTGAAATAGAAGATTCTGTTTTAAAATTATTAGATAAATTATTTTTAAATTCAAATTTTATTTTGTGCCATTTCGGAAATCCATTTGCTCTTTCATTACTTCCAAATTCTGAAAAGTTAAAAAATTTAATAATTTCTTATCAACATTTTGATGAATTTCAAATTGCAACAGCAAGATTGTTGATTTCTTAAAAATTTCCGTCAAAAAGGCGGATTTTTTTTATGGCATAATCATTGTAAATTTAAATGTGTTAAATAAATAAATTATTTGTAATTAGTTCATATGTAAATGCTTTATTTTTATATTTGGTTAGTTTTAAAATTATTTAGTATTAAAAAATTATATGTCACATCATAAAGTAATTACGTTTGACAATTTGTCAGCACAAGATTTTGATTCAGAAGCCGAGTTAATTCCACTTTTGACACCCGAAGATGAAGAAGAAATGAACAACGAACGGTTGCCAGAATCGTTATTGATTTTGCCTTTGCGAAATACAGTATTATTCCCAGGAGTTGTAATCCCGATTACAGCTGGACGCGATAAATCAATAAAATTAATCAACGATGCCAATGCTGGAAATCGCATAATTGGTGTTGTGGCACAAAAAAATGAAGAAGATGAAGATTTAACAAAAGACGGTATTCATTCGATAGGAACCGTAGCGCAAATACTTCGAGTTTTAAAAATGCCCGACGGTAATGTAACAGTAATTCTTCAAGGAAAAAAACGTTTTGAAATTGATCAATTTGTTTCGGAATCACCTTATTTACACGCAACCATAAAAGAAATTGAGGAAACGCGCCCTGCAAAAAATGATTCAGAATTTCCCACAATTATCGAATCGGTTAAAGAGTTAGCTATTCAAATAATTACCGAAAGTCCAAATATTCCAACCGAAGCTACCTTTGCTATAAAAAACATCGAAAGCCAGTCGTTTTTAATCAATTTTGTTTCTTCCAATATGAATTTATTGGTTAATGAAAAACAGAAATTATTATCCATTAATAACCTAAAAGACAGGGCTTTAGAAACTTTGCGTTTTATGAATTTAGAATTGCAAAAACTCGAATTAAAAAACAATATTCAATCCAAAGTACGATTTGATTTGGACCAACAGCAACGTGAATATTTTTTGCAACAGCAAATGAAAACTATTCAAGAAGAATTGGGTGGTGTTTCGAACGAGCAAGAATTTGAAGAAATGAGGACTCGTGCTAAAACCAAAAAATGGGACGATAAAACCGAAAAACATTTCGAAAAAGAGTTTAGTAAATTACAACGTTCCAATCCGCAATCGCCTGATTATGGCATACAACGAAATTATTTAGATTTATTTTTAGAGTTGCCTTGGAATGATTTTTCTAATGATAATTTTGATTTAAAAAATGCTCAAAAAGTATTGGATAGAGATCATTTTGGTTTAGATGATGTTAAAAAACGCATGATTGAACACCTAGCAGTTTTAAAATTACGAAACGATATGAAATCGCCTATAATTTGTTTAACTGGTCCTCCAGGAGTAGGTAAAACTTCTATCGGAAAGTCGGTAGCAGAGGCTTTAGGTCGCGAATATGTTCGCATTTCATTGGGTGGTTTACGTGATGAGG
>JAYUFJ010000281.1:0-1654 GCA_043738775.1 Flavobacterium sp.
ATTTTAAAATTGAAAGTTGTTTTTTCTGGAAACAAAAAACTTTCGGGTTTAAAATCAACATACTCAAAATTACTAGTTATAAACTCGCTCGAATAATCATTTATTAAACTCGAATTAAATTTTTTTATAACGCTCGATTCACTCGATTGATAACCCAAATAGAGTCTTGAATTATAATTGAAATAATATCCCAAATCAATATTTGACTGTGTGGTTTGAAAAGTAGAATCTTGTTTCGTTAAATTAAGTCTCGCTTTTAGTCCAATAGGCGATTTAAAAACATACGGTAGCTCAACACCAACATCAAAAACTCGTTGTTCTTTTCCGTTACTTCGCCAAAGTAACGACAGTTTTTCACCACTATTTAATATGTTGTTTAAAACCAAATCAACATAACCAGTAAAAATTAATTTTTTTTTATCATCATTCGTAAAACCCACAAAACCATCAAAAGTATTAATTTTTGTTTTTTCTAAATATACAAAAACTTTAGTCGAATCTTTCGTAAATAAAATCTCAGGGTATTTAGTTTGCTTTACAAATCGAAACTGCTCAATATCATTATAAAGCTTATCTAAAATTTGTTGATTAAAAACTTTATTTTTGTAAAATCGATTCAAATTTCGTCTATATCCCTCTGGAAACTTATCATAACCATTAATAACAATTTCATTCAATTGTCGTTTCTTGTTTAAAACAACTTCTAAATCGGCAATTACATAATTTTTTTTCGAATTCAAATTTTTCAATTGCACTTTCGCTAACGAAAAACCTTTCGCCTCTAATTTTTTTACAGACGCTTTTAAAAAGGCTTCACTTTCACTAAATGGAATCACCAAACTATCATTCTCAAAAAGGCTTTTTAAATCCCTCTCAACATCAACATTTATAAGTGATGAAGAATTATTTTTCTTTCCTATATATATATGTAAAAATTTAGCACATTTACCCAAACTAAAATTAAATTCAAAAACACTATCATTTATACGTTTGTTGCTTAAAATTTCCAATTCCAAAAAACCAATTTTTTCCAACTTGCCCGAAATCAAATTCACCTCGGTAAATATCGATTTAGTGTTCAAATGTTTCTTTGCATAATCAAGCGAATCAATTTTTTTAGTTTCCAAAACATCCGTACCAATAATTTTCAAATACAAATTTTGCCCAAATGAATTTAGGTAAAAAAAGAGCAGCACATAAAAAAGTTTTTTCATTTTTTTTTGAAGCGAATGTTTAGGTCTTCTTTTAAAGGCTTTGATTCCCGCTTTCCTTCCAAAACTTCGCCGAAAAAAGCGAAGGTTTTTCCCTCCAATCGGGGCTATTTAAAAAAGTTTGGGTTTTTTTATCAATTTAGTTTGTAAAAATAACGCAAAAAAATAAATAAAAGTGTTTTTAGGTTAGAAGTGGCTCGCTTGAAGTTACAAATCAAATTATTTTCAAGCCAACACTTTCAACACCCAAAAATCTAACAATAAAAAAACAAAAACCATTTTGTAATTCAAAAAACAATTACTACATTTGCAACCCCGTAAAAAGCGGTAATTTAATAAATTAGAAAAAATTAGTATTTAATTATGCCAACAATTCAACAATTAGTAAGAACAGGAAGAACTCAAATCACTAAGAAGAGTAAATCGGTTGCTTTAGATTCTTG
>JAYUFJ010000282.1:0-4728 GCA_043738775.1 Flavobacterium sp.
ATCGGGTATTGATGTTTTCCAAGCAGTTCCTTTTTTAAACCATTTTTGATAGGGCTTTTTTGTAGTTTCGTACAATTTTTCAATTATTAGATCTTTCATTTATTTACTATTTATGATTTTATTTTTGTTAATTTATTTTAAAAGTACTTTGAATTTCAAAGTTAAAAAATAAAAAAATAGAGCTAACTTTTTGCAATTAATTTTTCAAGTGCGTCTATATGATTTGTAAATGCTTTTCTCCCATCTTTGGATACAATATAACGTGTATTTGGTTTTTTACCAATAAATTTTTTTTCAATTATAATATAATTTTCTAATTCTAATGCCTTTGTGTGACTGGCTAAATTACCATCAGTAACACCCAAGAGTTCTTTTAGCATGTTAAAATCGGCACTTTCATTCACCATCAAAATTGACATTATACCCAAACGAATTCGGTGATCAAATGCTTTGTTTATATTTTGAATGATATTAATCATTTTGATTTAAAATTATTGTATAAAAGTCAATTAATTATTCGTTTTCAAATTAAAATTATTGCTTTCTATCATATTTAAAGTACATTAAACTACCATAAATTATATGACAAAGTCCAAAACCTATTGCCCAAAAAAACAATCCATACCCTAAATATTGAATAGAAATTAATCCTAAAATAATTTGAGTAATTCCTAAATATCGTACATCACGAAAAGTGTACTTACTAGCATTTTCGCAAGCCAAACCGTAAAATATTAAAGTAATTGGAGCAATTAAATTCCAGTAATCATTTTTTAAAAGTAACAAACCAAATATTCCTCCAGTTAACAAAGGTATGCAAAAACTTAAAAGTAATTTTTTACTTGCGGTATTCCAAATGGTTTCGTTAATTCGTTTTGCTTTTGAAACCATTAAAAAATAAGCAGTTATTATTGAGGCAATTAAAACTATCATTGATATAGAAACTAATTTTAATTTTAAATCGTAAGTGTTTAGTTTGTAGCTTTCTAAATTAAATTTTGCAGTTTGGAGTATTTTATAGTAATTTTCAATATAAATATTTGCCAAATAAGCACCAAGTAACGCATAAACACCAGCAATTATACCAGATAGACCGCTTAACGAAATAAACTGTGTCGATTTCGCCATCATTAATTTAATATCTTTTAGGTCTTCTAAATAATTTTTTGCTTCCATAGTAAATATTTTTTAAAGTACTTTGAAATGCAAAGTAATTGTATTTAATTCAAATAAAAAAATAAAATAATAATTATTTTTAAAAACTTTAATTAACCCAAAAATCTAACTTAAATTTGAATCTCAAAAACCAAACAAACTAATGAAAAAAACGTTTCTATTTTTAGCTTTAAATTTTACCTTATCAAATGCACAAGTTTCCGACGATCAAATATTAAAATCCATTTATAATCAAGCGTTAACAAACTCTAAATGTTATTCTTGGTTAGATAATTTATCAAATAAAATTGGTTCCCGATTATCCGGTTCGATTGGAGCAGAAAAAGCGGTAAATTACACCAAAACTGAACTCGAAAAATTAGGTTTAGAACGTGTTTTTCTTCAGGAAGTAATGGTTCCAAAATGGGTTCGAGGCGAAAAAGAAGTTGGTTATGCTATAGTTAATAACAAAAAAATAACATTCCCAATTTGTGCCTTGGGCGGAAGCGTAGCCACTTCAAAATTAGGTATATCTGCAGAAGTAGTTGAATTACACTCACTAAAAGAAGTTTCAGAATTAGGAGAAGCAAAAATTAAAGGCAAAATTGTATTTTACAATCGCCCAATGGATAACGCACAACTTGAAGGTTTTTCGGCCTATTCAATCGCTGGTGATCAACGTAGATTAGGCGCTGCCGAGGCCCTTAAATTTGGTGCAGTTGGTGTAATAGTTCGTTCTTTAAATTTTCGTTTAGACGATTTTCCGCATACAGGTATGATGTCATACGGAGATGCAACAGTTGATAAACAAATTCCTGCTTGCGCGATATCGACCAACGGAGCCGAAAAATTAAGTAAAATGTTACTTCAAAATTCCAAATTAAAATTTTATTTCAAGCAATCTTGCCAAAAATTTGACGATGTTTTGTCGTATAATGTGGTTGGAGAAATTAAAGGAAGCGAACATCCTGAAAAAATAATTTTGGTAGGCGGTCACCTAGATTCTTGGGATTTAGCTGATGGTTCACAAGACGATGGAGCAGGAGTAGTGCAAAGTATGGATGTTTTAAATATTATAAAAAATATAAACTACAAACCTAAAAACACTATTAGAGCCGTTCTTTTTATGAATGAAGAAAATGGCGGTCGAGGAGGTAATAAATATAATGAATTGGCTATAAAAAATAGTGAAAACCATATTTTTGCTCTTGAAAGTGATTCGGGCGGTTTCACTCCACGAGGGTTTTCATTTGAAGGCACAGAAACACAAATTGTCAAAATGAATTCATTTAAAACTATATTTGAACCCTATTTAATACACACATTTGTAAAAGGACATTCTGGCTCGGATATAGAACCATTAAAATCTAATAACCTTTTAAAAGCAGGTTTACGACCTGATTCTCAACGATATTTCGATTATCATCATGCTGCCAACGACAAGTTTGATGCTGTAAACAAGCGGGAATTAGAATTAGGTACGGCTGCAATGACATCATTAATTTATTTAATTGATATGCACGGAATTGAATAGTTTAGTTCAAATCGAAATGATTTAGATAAAATATAAAATGAAACTAATAAAAATTTTAAAATCCCAACCCTATTTTAATTTATAAAACTAACTTTGCAAAATTAAAAAAATCGTATGTCAAAAATACTTATCATCGAAGACGAACCAGCAATTCGCAGAGTTTTAACAAAAATACTATCTGAAGAAAGTGAAACTTATAAAGTAGAAGAAGCAGAAGATGGAATATCTGGTTTCGAAAAAATAAAAAACAACGATTACGATTTAGTTCTATGCGATATCAAAATGCCAAAAATGGATGGTGTTGAACTACTTGAAGCAGTAAAAAAAATTAAACCCGAAATCCCAATGGTAATGATTTCAGGTCACGGCGATATGGAAACCGCAATCAATACAATGCGACTTGGTGCATTTGATTATATATCAAAACCACCCGATTTGAACCGATTATTAAATACAGTTCGAAACGCTTTAGACAAAAAACAACTTGTAGTTGAAAATAAAATTTTAAAGAAAAAAGTCAATAAAAATTATGAAATGATAGGTAATTCGGAACCAATCAATATTATAAAAGAAATGATTGACAAAGTTGCTATTAAAGACGTTCGAGTATTAATTACTGGGCCAAATGGTACTGGTAAAGAGTTGGTTGCACATCAATTACACGAAAAAAGCAGCCGTGTCGATTTTCCGCTAATTGAGGTCAATTGCGCTGCAATTCCATCGGAGCTTATTGAAAGTGAATTATTTGGTCATGTAAAAGGCGCTTTTACTTCTGCAATAAAAGATAGAGCAGGAAAATTTGAAGCAGCCGATGGTGGAACTATTTTTTTAGATGAAATTGGTGATATGAGTTTGGCAGCACAAGCCAAAGTATTGCGGGCTTTACAAGAAAATTTAATTCAACGAGTTGGTGCCGATAAAGATATTAAAGTAAACGTGCGTGTGGTTGCCGCTACCAATAAAGATTTGAAAACAGAAATAGCCGAAGGACGATTTCGTGAAGATTTATACCATCGATTGGCTGTGATTTTAATAAAAGTGCCTGCACTAAATGATCGCCGTGATGATATTCCACTATTAATTGAACATTTTTCAATTAAAATTGCCGAAGAACAAGGTAATGTGCAAAAAACATTTTCGCCCCAAGCAATAAAATTATTACAAGAATACGACTGGACAGGAAATATTAGAGAATTGCGAAATGTAGTAGAACGGTTAATAATTTTAGGCGACCATGAAATTTCTGAAAACGATGTAACCTTGTTTGCAAGTAAATAAAAAATTGGACTTAACGATTTTTAGGATAAAATTTTAAAATATTCCAAAATCTAAAAATTTTAGTTAATCCTAATAATCAATTAACCAAAAATCTTAATTTTTTTATAAAAATATGCAATTAAAAAAAATAAATTCTAACCTTCAAAAAGCCTTAATCGAAAATGATTTATTAGTAGCCAATGAAATGCAACTTGAAACATTTTCTACTATTAAAAGCGGAGTAGATGCTGTAATTCAATCGCCAAAAGGTTCAGGAAAATCGACCGCAATTGTACTAAATGTTATACAACGAATGGAAAAAGCTCTTGGTGAAAGTTCACGAGCATTGGTTTTTGTTAACGATAAAGATAAGGTTTTGGAAATGGTTGAATTGTTTAAAAAAATGGCAAACTACACCGATTTACGTATTATTGGAGTTCACGATAAGGGTGATATAGATTTTGATAAAAATCACATTTCACTTGGAAACGACATTATTGTTGGCACAACTTCCAAAATCAATGCAATGTTTGCATCGGCAGGATTCAATATAAATACTATTAAAATGTTTGTAGTTGATGATGCTGATGATTTATTTAGGACTAGATTGGATGCTGTAATTATGAGGCTTTCGGCAAGTATAGAAAAAACCCAACGACTTTTTTTTACTACAGATATTACTGAAAGAGTTGAAGTTTTAGCCGATAAAATAATGATTGAACCTTTATTTTTCGAAATGGAATAGATTTAATTTTAGATTCTTACAAACTTAAAAGCAATTA
>JAYUFJ010000283.1:0-12986 GCA_043738775.1 Flavobacterium sp.
GATTTATTATTGTAGGTTACCCCAAAGCAATGCGCTGCGTCATAAATTACTTTTAAATTGTGTTTTTTTGCAATTTTTTCAATAATTTCTACGTTACACGGATTTCCAAAAACATGAGTTGCTAAAATTGCAGTTGTTTTTTCAGTAATAGCTGCTTCAATTTTAGTTTCATCAATTGTAAGATATTCAGGATTAATGTCAACAAAAACTGGCTTGCAATTTTCCCAAACTATGGCTGCCGAAGTGGCAACATAACTAAAAGGTGTGGTAATAATTTCTCCATAGTTTCCTAAAATTTTTAAAGCAATTTGTATCGGAATTGTTCCGTTGTTCATTACAATAATATTGTCAACTAAAAGATATTTTTTTAATTTTTCTTCTAATTCTAAAACTAATTCACCTCGATTCGTTAACCATTGGTTACTCCAAATGCGTTGCAATTGAAGTTGGTATTCTTCAATTGGTGGAAAAAAAGTTTTAGTTACGTTAATCATCTCAAATAATTAAAATTTATATGTATTGCTTTTCATAATACAATTGATAATCGCCCGAAGTTACGTTTTTTAACCAATTTTCGTTGGCTAAATACCAATCAATTGTGCGATCCAAACCTTGTTCAAAAGTTACTGATGGTTTCCAACCCAACTCTTTACTTATTTTTGAAGCATCGATTGCGTATCGTAAATCGTGTCCTGGTCTATCGGTTACGTAAGCAATTAATTTTTCAGATTCGCCCTCATATCTACCTAATTTTTTATCCATTTGTTGGCACAAAAGTTTCACTAAATCAATATTTTGCCATTCGTTAAAACCTCCAATATTGTAAGTCTCGTGATTTTTTCCTTTGTGAAATACTAAGTCTATTGCAGTAGCGTGATCTTCAACAAAAAGCCAGTCGCGAGTATATTTTCCATTACCATAAACTGGTAAGGGTTTGTTATTGATAATATTGTTAATAAAAAGCGGAATCAATTTTTCAGGAAAATGATTAGGTCCGTAATTGTTAGAACAATTGGTAATTACGTAGGGCAAACCATAAGTTTCACCATAAGCTCTTACAAAATGATCGGAGCTTGCTTTTGATGCTGAATAGGGAGAATTTGGGTCGTAAGAAGTAGTTTCGGTAAACAATCCTGTTTCGCCTAAAGAGCCATAAACCTCATCGGTAGAAATATGATAAAAACGTTTCCCTTCGAAATTGTTTTTCCAAGTATTTTTGGCAGCATTTAAAAGGTTCATTGTTCCAATAATATTTGTTTTTACAAAGCTTAAAGGGTCGGTAATAGAGCGATCTACGTGCGATTCGGCAGCTAAATGCAATACTCCATCAAATTGATGTTCTGCAAAAAGGGCATCGATAAAATTAGCGTCAACAATATCGCCTTTTACAAAAGTGTAATTAGAAGCCTTTTGTATATCGGCAATATTTTCTAAATTTCCTGCATAGGTCAAGGCATCTAAATTAAAAATATAGGTGTTTGGATATTTATTTACAAACAGTCGTACAACATGTGAGCCTATGAATCCAGCTCCGCCTGTAATGAGTATTTTTTTCATTTTTTTAAGTTTCTATGTTTTTAAGAATACTAATGTTATTTTTTAAATTCATAATTCTAAAACTTAAAGTTTTCCATCAACTGTAATTTTTAGAACGCTTTTTACATCGTAAATTATAGCATTTTTATTTTTTAATTTTTCAAAATCTAAATTTAAAAATTCGCTGTGTGCCACTGCTAAAACGATCGCATCAAAAGTTTCGTTAGGTAAGGTATTTATAATTTCTAGATTATATTCGTTTTGTACTTCATCTTTTTTTGCCCAAGGATCATAAATTGTTACATAAATGCCATAATCTGTGAGTGATTTTACAACATCGACAACTTTAGTGTTTCTTACATCGGGACAGTTTTCTTTAAACGTAATTCCGAGTAGTAAAAGTTTAGATTTTTTAACTGCAAGGTCTTTTTTTAGCATCAACTTCACAATTTGCGAGGCAACATATTCGGACATACTATCGTTTAAACGCCTTCCTGCCAAAATAATTTCTGGATTATAACCTGCTTTTTGAGCTTTTTGAGCCAAATAATATGGGTCAACTCCAATACAATGTCCGCCAACCAAACCTGGTTTAAACGCAAGAAAATTCCATTTTGTTCCAGCAGCTTCCAAAACATCTTGTGTGTCGATTTCTAATAAATTAAAAATTTTAGACAATTCGTTTACAAAAGCTATATTAATGTCACGCTGCGAATTTTCGATTACTTTGGCTGCTTCGGCAACTTTTATACTTGGCGCCAAATGAGTTCCTGCAGTAATTACAGTTTTGTACAAATTGTTAACTTTTATACCAATTTCAGGTGTTGAACCCGAGGTGATTTTTAAAATTTTATCAACGGTATGTTCTTTATCTCCTGGATTTATTCGTTCGGGTGAATAACCAGCAAAAAAATCAATATTAAATTTTAAACCGCTGTATTTTTCTAAAACAGGTACACATTCTTCTTCAGTTAAACCTGGATAAACTGTAGATTCATAAATTACAATATCACCTTTTTTTAATACTTTTCCAACGGTTTCAGATGATTTTAATAAAGGAGTAATATCTGGATTATTATTAGCATCTACTGGAGTTGGAACAGTTACAATATAATAATTACATTCTTTTATATCTTCAAAATTGGTAGAACAAAAAAGTCCGTTTTTATTTGAATTTATATTTTTTAAAACGCTTTTCAATAAATCTGTTTCTAATTCCAAAGTACAATCGTAACCTGAATTAATTTCTGAAACTCGTTTTTGATTGATATCGAAACCTACAACATCAAATTTTGTTGCAAATAACCGAGCCAAAGGTAAGCCAACATATCCCAATCCGATAACTGCAATTTTTGTATTCATTTTTTTTAACTTAAGAACCAATTCCCTTATAAATAAATCCTATTTTTTTCAATTCTTCTCCGTTTAAAACATTTCTACCGTCAAATATAAATGCAGGCTTTAACATAGAATCGTAAATTTTTTGCCAATTGTAATTTTTAAATTCATCCCATTCGGTTAAAACAGCAATTGCGTGAGCGTTTTTACAGGCTTCATATGGATTTTCGAAAGTGGTTAAAAGTTTTTCATTTTCGAATGAAGAACGAGATTCTAAATAATCCAAATCAAATAAAATTTGCTTTTTCTCAACTTTTGGATCAAAAACTGCAATTTTAGCTCGTTCATTAATTAAATCATTAGCAATATAAATCGCTGCTGATTCACGAGTATCATTGGTGTCTTTTTTAAATGCCCAGCCCAAAAAGGCAATTTTTTTATCGGCTATTGTGTTATATAAAGTGCTAACTATATTTTTTGAAAATCGATTTTTTTGATGATCGTTCATAATAATAACCTGCTCCCAATAATCGGCAACTTGTTGCAAACCATAAGATTTGGCAATATAAACCAAATTCATAATGTCTTTTTGAAAACAAGACCCTCCAAAACCAACAGAAGATTTTAAAAATTTTGACCCAATTCTAGAGTCCATTCCTATTGCTTTTGCTACTTCATTTACATCGGCTCCAGTTTTTTCACAAAGTTCGGACATTGCATTTATTGACGAAACTCGTTGTGCTAAAAAAGCGTTTGCTGTTAATTTTGATAATTCAGACGACCAAACGTTTGTTGTTAAAATTCTATCTTCTGAAACCCAATTTGCATAAATATCTTTTACTAAATTTAAAGCATTTTGACCCTCAATTGTTGCGTCGCCTCCTATTAAAATTCGGTCTGGTTTAAGTAAATCTTCAACTGCGGTTCCTTCAGCTAAAAATTCAGGATTCGATAAAATTTGAAATTGAACACCGTTACCTGTGTTGTCTAAAATATTTTTAATGGCTTCGGCGGTACGAACCGGTAAAGTAGATTTTTCTACTACAATTTTGTCGTTTTTCGAAACTCGGGCAATTTGTCGGGCGCACAATTCGATATATTTTAAGTCGGCTGCCATTCCTTTACCAGATCCATAAGTTTTTGTGGGTGTATTTACCGATATAAAAATTACCTGCGCTTCGTCGATTGCTTTATCAACTTCGGTTGAAAAAAATAGGTTTTTTCCGCGAGCTTGAGCTACAATTTCACTTAATCCGGGTTCGTAAATTGGAATGTTTTCTACATTTTCATCATTCCAGCGCGCAATTCGGTCTTCGTTTAAATCAACAACAGTAACCTTTATATGTGGACATTTTTGAGCTATAACTGCCATCGTTGGTCCTCCAACATAACCTGCTCCAATACAACAAATATTTGTAATTTTCATTTTTGTATTTCTATTTTAAGTTTTCCCAATACCATTTTACGGCTTCTTTTAAACCTTGTTTAAATGAATATTTGGGATTATAATTTAATTTAATTTTTGCTTTTTCGATACTAGCCAATGAATGCGGAATATCACCTACTCTATTTTCTCCGTAAATTATAGAAATATTTGCAATTTTATCATCAAAAAAGGATAAATATTCTTTTAGTAAAGACACGACTTCATTAAGATTCGTGCTTTCTCCAAAAGCGGTGTTATAAACCGTGTTAATAGCATTACTGTTTTTTGATAAAATTGCCAATTCATTCATTTGAATCACATTATCAATATAAGTAAAATCTCTTGAAAAAGTGCCATCTCCGTTAATTATAGGGCTTTCGTGATTGATTAATTGTTTTACAAATTTTGGAATCACGGCTGCGTAACCTCCATCGGGATCTTGATTGCGACCAAAAACATTAAAATAGCGTAAGCCAATTGTTTCTAAACCATAGGTTTTACTAAAAACATCAGCGTACAATTCATTTACATATTTTGTAATTGCGTAAGGCGAAAGTGGTTTTCCGATTACATTTTCAACTTTTGGCATTTTATCAGAATCACCGTAGGTTGACGAACTTGCTGCGTAAACAAAGCGTTTTACTTTAGCATCTTTTGCTGCGGTTAACATATTTAAAAAACCGGAAACATTGACTTCGTTCGAGGTAATTGGGTCAACTATTGATCTGGGTACTGAACCCAAAGCGGCTTGATGAAGAACATAATCTACATTTTGGGTGGCTTTTTTACAATGCTCTAAATTTCGAATATCTCCTTCAATTAAAGTGAAATTTTCGTTTTCTAAAAATGAAATTATATTTTTTCGATAACCTGTTGCAAAATTATCCAAACAAACAACTTTGTAATTTTTTTCAAGAAAATGTTTGCATAGATTTGATCCTATAAATCCTGCACCTCCGGTTATTAAAATTGTTTTATTCAACAGTTTTTGTTTTATAAATTAATGGAACGAATGCAAAGATAGTTTTTCAACTGTAATTACAAAAAGGTAATGTTGTTTTATAACTTAAAATTGTTGAATCGAAGTTTCAAAAGGGACTCTTTGCAAAATACTTCTTCCCAAGGTAACCTCATCGGCATATTCCAGTTCGTCTCCAACAGCAATACCACGTGCAATTGTTGATGTTTTTACTTCAAATTGTTTTATTTGTTTGAAAATATAAAAATTCGTTGTGTCACCTTCCATTGTTGAACTTAATGCAAAAATAATTTCATCAACGCCACCCATTTTTATTTTTTCAACCAATGAAGCTATGTTTAATTGACTCGGGCCAATACCGTCTATTGGTGAAATTTTTCCGCCTAAAACGTGATAATTTCCTTTAAATTGATTGGTGTTTTCTATTGCCATAACATCACGAACATCTTCAACAACGCAAATTATTTTTTTATTTCGAGCTGGATTGGCACAAATTTCACAAATTTCAACATCAGATATCGTGTTGCAGTTGTTACAAAATTTAATTTCTTCTCGAAACAAAGTCAAAGCTTGGGCTAAAAATTGGGTTTGCTCAACAGGTTGTTTCAATAAATGAAGCATTAATCGAAGTGAAGTGCGTTTTCCAATTCCGGGCAATTGCGCCATTTCGTTAACTGCTTTTTCTAATAATTTTGATGAAAATTCCATACTGTAAAAGTAGTTAATTTTTTACGAGAAAAAATTATTTTTTAAGTTGATAATAGGCACAGATATTCGTGTTTAATTGCAAAAATTGATATAGAAAGCCAAGTTATTTTCTGCCTTCCCAACTCAAACTTTTTTCCTATTTTAGCAATTCTAAAAATCTATTATGTCACCAATCACTATTTTAACATTAATACTTGTTTATTTCACAATATTAATTTTGATTTCTAATTTAGTTAGTAAAAAAGCAGCCGATAATGATACTTTTTTTAAAGCAAATAAAAATTCAAAATGGTATTTAGTAGCTTTTGGTATGATTGGCACAGCAATTTCGGGTATTACATTTATTTCTGTTCCGGGTGAAGTTGGTAATCCCGATTTGCAATTTAAATATTTTCAATTTGTTTTGGGTTGTGCTGCTGGTTTTATAATAGTCGCCAAATTGTTGCTCCCTTTGTATTATCGACTAAATTTAACTTCAATTTACAGTTACATTGAACGTCGATTGGGTGTTGTGAGTTACAAAACCGCGGCGAGTATTTTTTTAATTGGTCGCACAATTGGCTCCGCTTTCCGATTGTATTTGGTAATTTTTGTGTTACAACGTTATGTTTTTGATTATTATAATGTTCCGTTTGCTGTTACGGTTTTTATTTCATTGGCTTTAATTTTTGCTTATACCTATCGTGGCGGATTAAAAACCATCATAATTACCGACACTTTACAAACGTTCTTCTTGGTTTCATCGGTTTTTTTAACTCTTTTTTTTATCTGTAAAAGTTTAAATTTAAGTATTACTGATGCTTTTGAAGCTGTAAAAAAAAGTAATTATTCAAAAATATTTTTCTTTGATGATTATTTAAAAGCGACTTATTTTTGGAAACAATTTCTTGGGGGCATTTTCGTAACCATTGCTACCGTTGGGTTGGATCAAGATTTAATGCAAAAAAATTTAAGCTGTAAAAACATTGAAGAGGCTCAAAAAAATATGTTTTCATTTACAATAATTTTCGTTATTATTAATGTTTTCTTTTTGAGCGTTGGAGCACTTTTATACCTTTTTGCTAACAAAAACGGAATACAAGTTCCGATAGTTTCGGGTGTTGCAAGAACGGACTTGCTTTTTCCAGAAATTGCCTTTCATCATTTAAGCTTAATTCCTGCTATTGTTTTTTTACTTGGATTGACTGCCGCAACATTTGCAACAACCGATTCGGCATTAACAGCATTAACAACTTCGTTTTGTGTTGATTTTTTAGGAATGGACAAAACAAAAAAAGACTCAATTTCAATTGAAGAGAAAGTAAAAATTCAAAAAAAACTAGTGAAAACTAGGCATTTTGTTCACCTAGGTTTCTCATTTTTTATGTTTTTAGTTATAATTTTTTTTAATTACATAAACGATGAATCGGTTGTTAAAATGGTATTTAAAATTGCAACTTACACTTACGGTCCACTTTTAGGATTGTATGCTTTTGGGTTATTTGTAAAATCAAAAACAGTTCACGACCAATTTGTACCAATTATATGTATTATATCGCCAGCAATTTGTTTTTTAATTACCAAAAATTCAATATTGCTTTTTGGTAAATATGTTATTGATAACGAATTGATTATTTTAAATGGTTTAATTACTTTTTTGGGATTGATTTTAATAAGTAAACCAATTTTAAATCAAAAAAATAATTTATAATCAATAAAATTGTTAATTTTTAACAAATTACATCAATTTTTCATAAGTTGAAGTTAAATTTGTTAAACGATAGTTAAAGCGTTTTTTCGAAAAAAAAAATATCATAATTTTACATCTTAAATAAATTTAAAATTTAAAACGATGAAAAAAATTTCAGGCTTATTTTTAGTAGCATTATTTAGCGGTGCCACAACTTTGGGTGGCTACAAATTGTTTATCGAAAATAAAACAAATTCAAATTCAATTGTAACAACCTCGAACGGTTCATTTAGTAAAAATGTAAACTTTACTGGCGAAAATGTCGATTTCATATCGGCAGCAGATAAAGCAGTACACACTGTTGTACACGTTAAAAATGTATCTTACAGGACTGTTTCAAACCCAATAATGGAATTTTTTTACGGCTCACGCGGCGGACAACAACAAGAGCAAATAGGTACCGGATCGGGAGTTATTATCTCGGAAGATGGCTATATTGTTACCAATAATCACGTAATTAATGAGGCCACCGATTTGGAAGTTACCTTAAATAATAAAAAAGTTTACAAGGCAAAATTGATAGGTACAGATACTAAAATGGACATAGCTTTATTGAAAATCGATACTCCAGATAAACTACAATATTCTACTTTTGCTGATTCAGACCAAGTGAAAGTGGGCGAATGGGTTTTGGCAGTAGGAAATCCTTATAATTTAACCTCAACTGTTACAGCCGGAATTGTATCTGCGAAAGCTAGAAACTTAGACACCAACGGAATTCAATCATTTATTCAAACCGATGCGGCTGTAAATCCAGGAAATAGCGGTGGCGCATTAGTAAATACTCGAGGTGAATTGGTTGGAATTAATACAATGATATCATCGCAAACTGGTTCTTATGTGGGCTATTCGTTTGCTGTACCCTCAAATATTACCCGTAAAATCATTGAAGATATAATGGAATTTGGTAAAGTTCAACGTGGTATTTTAGGTATAGAAGCAAGAGAATTAGATGGAGCATTTTCCAAAGAACTGGGTTTAAATCAAACCGAAGGAGTTTATGTAACCAAAGTAAATAAAAATACTGGAGCCGAAAAAGGGGGAATTAAAAAAGGTGATGTCATCGTTAAATTGGACAATCAAAAAATTGGAACCAACTCGGAAATGAATGGTTATTTAAATACTAAACGACCAAATGATAAAATTCAAGTATCGTATATTCGTGAAGGAAAAACAGAAACTACGACAGTAAGTTTGGTTAAAAATGATGTTTTGAAAACCGAATTTAAAGGTATGGAACTACAAAATATTGATAGTAATGATAAAAAAACATTTCGATTGGATTATGGCGTTAAAATAACTCAAGTTACCAATGAAAACTTGCAACAATATGCCGATGAATTAAAAGGAAGTATCATATTAAGTATTGACAATATTAAAACTACCGATGTTGAAGCAGCTTCAAGAGCCTTATCGAATAAAGATGAAAACCAGTCGTGTAGCATTCAAATGATGACCAAAAATGGGCAAGTAATTCGAATAATACTTTAAATTAAACATCATTTTAAAAGCCATTTGGTATTAACCAAATGGCTTTTTTTATGTTTAAACAAATCTTAAAAAAAATTCCAAATATATTTTTCGAAAACGATATAGTTAACTACTTTTGCAACCAATTAAAAACAACTTAACTATTTGATTTTTATATGGACAACAACACACTTTACGAAAAAGAAGTAGCCTTTCAAGCCGACAGAAGAAAGGCCGGAGTAGAATTTATTAAAATCGTTAGCGATTTATGGTACGACAAATCAATAGAATTGGTACTTTTTAGAAATCAATTAATCGACCGAAATGTTTCTGACATTATCAATCTTCACGAATATGCTGGCGAATTTGTTCAAAAACCAATCAATATTTTCGATTCGGTTGAAATTGCCTTGGCGATTCAAAGCCTACATTTACCGCCTTCTCGTTTAGATATTGGAAAATTAACTTACGAATATCATTTAGAAGAAAACAACTATAAAGATTCTACTGCTTTTATTACCGATAAATTAAAAAACGCAAAAGATTTTCCAAATTTAAAACCAAAAGATGTAGTACTTTACGGTTTTGGGCGAATCGGTCGTTTACTGGCTCGTGAAATGATGAGTAAAATAGGAAAAGGCGAGCAATTACGACTTAGAGCCATAGTTACTCGCGATAAAAACGATGCTTCATCGCTTGAAAAACGTGCTTCCCTTTTAAGATACGATTCTATTCACGGTGATTTTGAAGGTTCAGTAACCGCAGATACTGAAAATAATGCTTTAATAATTAACGGAACTACAGTACATATAATCACTGCAAATTCGCCAGAAGAAATTGACTATACTAAATTTGGAATTGATGATGCCCTAGTAATTGATAATACAGGAGCTTTTACAACCGAAGAAGCTTTAAAACGCCATTTAATTTCAAAAGGTGTTGATAAAGTATTACTTACCGCACCTGGTAAAGGAGTTCCAAACATAGTATATGGTGTAAATCATAATGAATACAACCCCGACGAAGTTTTGATTTTTTCGGCTGCATCGTGTACAACCAATGCAATTACTCCCATTTTAAAAGCCGTTCAAGACCAACTTGGAGTAGTAAAAGGACATTTAGAAACAATTCATGCATACACAAACGATCAAAATTTAGTTGATAATATGCACAAAAAATACCGTCGAGGTCGTGCTGCTGCTTTAAATATGGTAATTACAGAAACTGGAGCAGGAAGCGCTGTTGCCAAAGCCCTTCCAAGTTTAGCAGGTAAATTAACATCTAATGCAATTCGAGTTCCGGTACCAAATGGCTCGCTAGTTGTTTTGAATTTAGAAGTCGAGAAAACCACAACTATTGAAGGTATTAACAATATTATGCGCAACTACGCTCTGGAAGGAGAATTGGTTGAACAAATTAAATATTCATTAAACAACGAATTGGTTTCATCGGATATTGTAGGTACATCGGCACCCGCAATATATGACAGTAATGCGACAATTGTTTCAAGTGACGGAAAAAATATTGTTTTATATGTTTGGTACGACAACGAGTACGGATATAGTCATCAAGTTATTCGCTTAGCAAAATACATTGCAAAAGTACGTCGATACACGTATTACTAGCAATTTTTATTAATTCAACCACCTAAAAATCCGTTTGTTTTCAAGCGGATTTTTTTATAAATTTTAAAATTTATAATAGAATACTCCTTATTCAAATTTAAATTTTATTCCAACACCCGATTCACTTTTACAAAACGCCTCGCATAATAAGTTTCTTTGTTTGATGAAATCATAACACCATTACTTGTTGACGAATGTATAAATTTTATTTCATCATCGAGAACCTCAACTACAAGACCTACATGATTTACCCTGCCTGTTCCGTTTGTACTAAAAAAAATTAAATCACCTTTTTGGGCTTCGCTAGGGTTAATTTTTACTCCTAATTGTGATTGTTCAACCGATGTTCGAGGAAGTTTTAAATCTAAACTGGCAAATGTAGCAATCATAAGTCCCGAGCAATCGAAACCGTTTCTTGTAGTACCGCCACTTCGATAACGAATACCAATATTTTCGGAAGCGTTTATTACTAGTTGTTCAGCAATTTCTGTTTTGGTAATTGGTTTTGCTGGTGGTAACACTTCAGGTTCTTGTGTTGAAATAATTTCTTTGTATTCGGTAACAACTTTGGTTTCTTGATTTTGTGTACTATCAATCTTAACCTTATTTTCAATATTTTCAGTATTTTTAATTTTAAGATTAAAACCAATGGGAAAACTTGTAACAATTTCGGGGTTTTGATTTTCAAGTTCCTCAACTGTTAATCCATATTCTTTTGCAATTCCAAATTTTGTCTCTTTTGGAAGCACAATTCGTGTAATTATTTGGTTTTGAAACTCAACTTTAGGCTTAACAATTTCACTTTTAAAAACTTTGGCTGTACTTTCTTTTACTCCCGAAATTACTAATTTTAATCCTATTTGTAAGCCTTCGGTTTCTAATATAGGATTGGCATCTTTTATGTCTTGCATTGTAACTCCATACATTTTTGAAATTTTGTATAACGTTTGTTTCGGCAACACTACGTGCTCAACATCAAGTAAATCGTTTTTTTTATATTCCTTTTTATAATTAGTTTCTTTTTTAAATGCAATATCTTTTTGAGATTCATTCTTTAAAATATCTTTATTTTCTTTTTTTAATTTATACTCTTTATTTGGAATTTTTAATATTGAATTTAATTTTAAAAGTCCTTTAGCTTTCGGATTCAAATCATAAATTTCACTAATTTTTACATTGTATTTTTCTGAAATTGATGAAATTGTTTCTCCTTTTGTAATTTTATGTTTTTTTGTTTTTTGCTGTGAAAATCCTAAAAATAAAAATAAAAATAATATAAGTCTCATTATGATGCTTTTTTTTATAACCAACAAAATGTTGAATTGCTAAAATAACTTTAATAACACAAACAGAATAATTGAAGTAAGTTTTTTAACAAAATTATATAATAAAAAAAACGCTCAAGTTACCAAGAGCGTTTTAATATTATAAAACTAAAAAATTAAGAATTATTAGCGGCAGCAATTAAATTTAATGCTGAACCAGCTACAAACCAACCAATTTGACTTTCATTATAAGTATGGTTTGCCATAATAATATCTTTGGTTCCATCGTCATGAACAAACTCAAGAGTTAAAGGTTTGTTAGGTGCAAAATCAACTAAATCAATAAAATTAATGGTATCGTTTTCTTTAATTTTATCATAATCGGTTTCTTTGGCAAAAGTTAAACCTAATAATCCTTGTTTCTTTAAATTCGTTTCGTGAATTCGAGCAAACGATTTTACTAAAACAGCTTTTACACCTAAAAATCTCGGTTCCATTGCGGCGTGTTCTCTTGATGATCCTTCGCCATAATTGTGATCACCAACAATTATTGAGGCAACTCCAGCTGCTTTGTATGCACGAGCAACAGCAGGTACAGCATCATAAGTTCCGGTTAATTGATTTTTTACTGAATTTGCTTTTTTGTTAAAAGCATTTTCGGCTCCTATTAACATATTGTTCGAAATGTTATCTAAATGTCCGCGAAAGCGCAACCAAGGTCCTGCCATTGAAATATGATCCGTAGTACATTTTCCGAAAGCTTTAATTAATAACTTGGCTCCTTGAATGTTTTTACCATTCCAAGGTTCAAAAGGCGCCAATAATTGTAATCTATCCGAAGTTTCTGAAACGACAACTTTTATTTCACTTCCATCGGCAGCTGGTGCTTGAAAGCCTGCGTCGTCAACGT
>JAYUFJ010000284.1:0-4725 GCA_043738775.1 Flavobacterium sp.
ACTGATAAACAAACCTATTTTGAAAAATCAAATGTCGACCCCATTAAAGTCAAACCTCCTACTGGCGGATAGTATAATAGCAGTTATAATTGCTACAACGCCTATTATTTTTTATTCCTATGAATGTTTCCCCGATGTTAAAATTTGGGAAACTTCTTTTTTTACCTATACAAGTATTTATTACCAATCTGTTTCTACTTTTGTATGGGTTTTTATGCAAAAATTTATTTTTTTATATTTAATGATTATTTGGTTTTTTACTTCAAAAAATTGGTGGAATAAATCTATTTTAGTGCCAATAGGAATGCTTTTGTATCAAATAACAATTCTTGTGAATGATGAAATACATTTTAAAGATGTTTTTTTGATTGATAAATTTTTTATACTGACAATAACTGCTGTATTTTTATTTTTTTTGATTAAAATTAGAAATAAATTGCTTTTTTATATCAATGCAATTGATTTAAAAGATCAGATTGAAATTGAAATTAGTAAAATTGAATCTGAATGATAAGTGAATTAAAACAACAACTTTTACTTTTAGAAAAAGAAACGGACAAAAATTATAAATTGCAGCAATTAAAAATTATTCAAACCAAAATCAATAAAATAATTAAAGATTCAATTTCAGATAAAAAACAATATTTGGAATGTAAAAAATTAATAAACTTAATAGATTTTTCAATAAATTAAATTTACAACGAAATATTATTTCTGTTTTTGTTTAAAATTTCATCAACTTCTTCGTTTACCACACTACTTATTAATAAAGTTTCTTGAATATCTTCTAAACGTTCTAAACGTTCAAAAATTTCTTTAAAAACGTTTTTAGATTTAAAAAAAGATTCAATTTCTGAAACATTTGTATCTTCATTTGTCTTTTTTGAAACAATATCGATTAACATTTCCCCTTTTCCAGTAACCAACCATTGTAAATTAATTTCAGGATATTTTGTAATTATATTTTCAATTGCATTTGAATTTAAAGGCGTTTTTTGAGCATTCCCTCTAAAATTTGCCGAAGTTATTCCTATATTATTAAAAAAAAATTCTTTTTTAATAGATTGATTTTCAATAAAGTATATTACTCTTTCTTTAATATTTGAAAATTTATTTACTTTTTCTTGCATAATTGAAAATATATTTACGATATTTGCTAAACCAAAACGTAATAAACACGTATTAAATAAATATTAAACACGTAATAAACACGTATTGCAATATAAAACAAAAAATTTTAACATCAAAACGTTATGTTTTGCAATTCAAAAATCAATCCAAAAATGAAAATAAATTCTTTAGAGGATAGAATATATAGGTTTAGAAATAATTATTTTAATGTTTTAGAAACGATTTTCAGAATCATAAAAAAAATAAAATGTTAACAGAAAAACAAAAAGAAGACTTAAAAAAATATGTCGGAAAGCAATATACTCATGCGATTATTCAGCAATTGGCATATGAAAATATTTTAAATAGTCACGGAAAACCATATTCGAATAAATCGATTTTAGACGTTGTATCTGGAATTTCAGAAAATTTCACAGTTGAGCAAATTATTTTAAAAGTAATCAAAAATAGAAAAAAATTAGCATCATGACTAAACTAGAAAAAACAAAACAATGTGTTTTATTTCTAAACGAAATAATGGACGAAGTTCCAGTAGTTAGAACTTTTGCAAAAAGTACTATGCAGTTTTTGAATCAACGAATACTTTTTTTATCCAAAGAAAAAAATAAACAGAGACTTACAGGCGCATCTTATAGTATTGATTTTGATAAAAAACCGAAATTTTTAAGTAGTAAAAATAGTTTTAATCCAGTTTTTCATAAAACGTGCAAAAAATGTCAAAGATTGTTTTCTACTTCTTTTGATTCTAGAAACACTTGCAACGTTTGTAATTTAGAATAACCATGGCATATGTAAATAACTTCAAAGAACTTTTAGCCTACAAAAATCGTGTGCAAATTGAACTAGAATTATTGCCAGTTGGTATGATTTTTAACGCAATAGAAAAAGACGATCTATCGACAATTTACAAATTTCAATTAGAAATAATCGAAAACGCAATTCAAAGAAATGTTTCTGGAATTGAATTTGCTGAACCTTTCACCTACTTTCCTGAATAATGGAAAAGAACTATCCAATAACCCTCGAACAAATTTACGAAGCCACAAACCGTGGTTTAGATATTTTTACAAAATATCTAAACTTGCCAAACGGTGCGGAAAATGGCAAAGTAATGTTTAAATATAGGGAATCCGAAAAATCTAAAAGTGCGCATTTGTCAATAAAAGAAAACATTTATTTTTTAGTAGATTTTGGAGGAAAAAACTTTTCGCCAGTTTCCATGGTTTGTGATTTTTTTGGTTTAGAGTTTGGCGATGCTGTTAAAAAAATTACTTCGGATTTTTCATTAATTCCAAATCAAACGTTTTATAAACCCGAAAAATCGTTTAAAGAAAATACAAAATTACCGCTTTCGCATTTTAAAGTAAATTTTAAAAAATTTCAAAATTTGAACTTTATTGGTCGTTTTGTTCATGAAATGACTAATCTAAAACAATATAATTTCGAAGAAGTCGAAAGTTACGAGCGTGTAGTTCTCAAAAAAGAAACTCAAAAACCAATGTTAGTAACGGTTACAGCAACTGCAGAATATCCAATTTTCGCCTATACTCCTAACGCTAAAGTTTGGGTAAAATTATATGAGCCAAGAGCCACAAAAAACGAAAAAGGTTTCTCTAGTAAACATAGTTATCTAGGCGAAAAACCTAAACGGTTTGTTCACGGATTAAAACGTTTGATTGATAGTGTTGAAATAGAAATCATAAACGGTTATCGAAAAGACATTCGGGATTCAAAAAGCATTAAAGAAAAAGCAGATTTAAACGATTTGTTGCAAAATTATTTAATCGATGAAGTCTATATCTGTTCTGGTGGCTCTGACGGATTAAATGTGGCGAGTTTAGGAAAAGACGTGATTTGGTTTAATTCTGAAAGTGAGCAAATTTCTCATGATGAATATGCGCAATTAAAAAACATTTGTAAAGAAATATATAACATTCCAGACATCGACAAATCGGGCGTGAAATATGGCAACGAGGTTGCAGAAAATTTCTGGGAATTAAAAACCATATTGTTGTCGAAAGACAAAATGAACAAAAACGGAAAAGATTTTCGAGACTGGTTGGATTACTACAAAACTTCGGATAAAAAAAACATCATAACGTTTTTTGACAACATGAAAAACAGCGCATTGAAATGCAAGTTTTTTGAACGTCGAGGAAACTCTTATAAAATTAACCTTTCGAATTTACATTATTTTCTTAATGTAAAAAACTATTTCACGTATCAGATTGAGCATAAACACGTAGATATCGCAACAGATGATCAAATTATTTTTGTTCAAATAAACGGAAACATTGTCAACAAAGTTTCGCCCCGTGATATTCGTAAATTTTGCGAAAATTATTTAAAAAACAAAGGTCAAAAATTAGAAGTTTTGAACCTTGTAAAATCCTCGCCATATTTCAATGATTCGTATTTGTTTTCGATGGATTCTATAAAATTAGATTTCAAGAGTTACACTCCAGATTCACAATTTTTCTTTTTTCAAAATCAGGTGGCTAAAATTTCGGAATTGGGAATTGAATTAAAAAAACACGGTGATGTAGAAAATTTCACTTGGAACAAATCGGTTTTGAAACACGACATCAAAAAAGAAAATCCCTTTTTTGAACATTATTTAGACAATTTAGGTAGAAATAGAGTTCGAATTTTGCGAGAGGATTGCGAGTACAAAAATTATTTAATAAACGGCTCACGCACGTTTTGGCGCAAAGAACTAGAAGAGCCTTTTGATAACGAAATACTCAAAAAAGAATATCACGAGGCAAACCGTTTTAATTTAAATGGTAAAAATTTAACCGAAGAAGAACAAATAATCCAAGAACAACATTTTCTGAACAAATGCTACGCTTTTGGCTATATGATGCACAAATTTAAGCGTGAGGATTTTGCAAAGATGCTCTATATCATGGACGACACGCCCAAAGATAGTGATGATGATGCAAACGGTCGAACTGGTAAAAGTATGGGATTGCGAGGTTTGAGAGTCATGTTACCAAATCGTTTTTTAATTGACGGAAAAAACAAAAGCATCACGACCGATAAACATATTTTTGATGGTTTAGACGAAAATTCGGGTTTTATAGAAATTGAGGACGCCGATAAACATTTAGATATAAAATTTTTCTACACAAAAATAACCGTTGGTGTGGTTGTGAATCCAAAACAAAGAAAACCGTTTGCGTTGGAATTTGAAGACGTTGCAAAAATGGCACTTACTACAAACTACGGTTTAGCAAACATTACAGGTTCGGATATTGGTCGATTGTTGTTTGTTTCGATGAGTGATTATTATCACGAAAAAACAGAAAACTACAACGAACGTCGTAAAATTTCGGACGACTTCAATGGAAAATCATTTTTCCAAACTTGGTCTAAAGAGGAGTTTAATTTGTTTTATAATTTTCAGATGCAATGCTGCTTATTTTATTTGCAAAACGTTTCAAACGAATTTCAGGCCCCACAGGACAACATTACAATTTCTAATTTAAAGGCTGGAATTGGCGACACTTTTTTTGACTGGGCTGACGAATTTTTGTATGAAGACAATTTGAATAATCTAATTACTCGTGAGGAAGTTTTTCATAATTATCA
>JAYUFJ010000285.1:0-4719 GCA_043738775.1 Flavobacterium sp.
CGATTCCAAATTTTCTAAAACCAATGCTCCAGCTCCACTTCCGGGAACAAAACCAGATGCTGAAGCGCTCATTGGTCGTGATCCTTGTTCTGGATAATAGTTGTGTTTATAATTGCAAACTCGCATTGCATCAAATCCGCCCCAAATGTAAGGCCCTGAATCTGATGTGCTTCCTGCCAAAATTCGTTTGGCTTTGCCACTTTGAATTCGTTCGAACGCCAATAAAATACTTTCTGTACCTGTTGTACAAGCCGATGAATTGGTGGTAACTATGTTTCCTAAACCTAATTTTCCTCCTAAATAGGCACTTACGCCACTATTCATAGTTTGAGCCACAGCTGTACTGCCCAATTTTCGAGTTTCTAATGCATCAATTTTATAAATACTTTCTCTAAATTTTTCAATTCCAGATGTTCCTGTTCCAAAAATTGTTCCAGAATCCCAGTCGGGGCTTTCGTTTTTCTCAATAATTAGTCCAGCATCTTTCCAAGCATCTAAACCTGCAATAACTCCATATAAAATACCAGTTGAGTTAAAATTTCGTAGTTCTAATTCGGTAAAATATTTCTTTTTTAGTTCGTCTGATATTTCGGGTGTTCCTGATATTTGACACGAAAATTGTAATCTTTCTAATTCAAGGTTATGTTTTAATCCCGAAATTCCATTTTTTATGGCAAGTATAAATGCATCAAGTCCTACTCCATTTGGCGCAACAACTCCTAAACCTGTAATTACTACTCTTTTTTTCATTTAAAAAGAACTTTTCATCTTTACAAAACTTATTTATGTTTTTTTTATTCTAATTTGATATTTTTAAATTATCATTCCCGAAATTGTTCCTTTGCAAACCACTTCATTTTTAGAATTCATCATTTTTACTTTACATTTTAATTTCCCAAACCTAAAATATTCCTTTTCAGATAAAACTGTAACTTTTTCAGAAGGAAAAACTGGTTTTATAAAGTCAATTTCTGTTGATGTTAAGCCAATTTTTGTATTCGAATTAAAATCATTTCCCAATAGATAAATTCCTAAACAAACCAAACCAATTTGAGCCATAGTCTCTGTTAATAGTACACCCGGAGTAACTGGGTTATCTATAAAATGTCCTTTATAAAAATCCATATTTGGTAAAAAAGTAAACGTTCCTATTACTTCATTTTCGTTTATTTTTAAAATTTCATCTACAAATAAAAATGGTTTTGAATACGGAAGTTTCTCAATAATATCTTTCATTTTAAAATTCTATTAAAATCATTTGCGCTGTAAAACCAGGCCCAAAACTTAGCAACAATCCTTTTTCTCCTGGATTAGTTTTTTTATTTAAAAATCGTTCTAATACGAATAAAACAGTTGCACTAGACATATTTCCATACTGTTTTAAAATTTCTTTGGTATCATCAATGTTTTGTCCTGTTGATAAAAATAAATCTTCAACCGTTTGCACAATTTTTTTTCCGCCTGGATGAAAAATCAAATGATTTATATTTTCAATTTTTAAATTATTTCGTTTTAAAAAAGGATGAATAAATTTAGGAAAATGTTTGGCAATAGTTTCGGGTACTTCAATGTCAAGCACCATTTTTAAACCAGAATTCGTCAATTCAAAGCCCATCATATGTTCCTTTTCATAAAAATGATACATCTCTTCATCAATAATTTTTGGTCCTTTTTCTTCACTGTTTGATGAAAGTAAAACACAAGCGGCTCCATCACCAAAAATTGCGGCTGAAACAATGTTTGCCATAGAAAAATCGTTTAATTGAAACGTGGCTGTAGGGCTTTCAACTGCTACTACGGCAACTTTTTTATTTGGATTGGCTTTTAAAAAATTATTTGCATAAATCATACCCGAAATTCCAGCAACACAGCCCATTTCGGTCACCGGAAGCCGAACAATATTTTGACGTAAACCAAGTTTATTAATCAAATATGCATCAAGCGAAGGAATCATAATTCCGGTACAACTTACGGTAATAATATAGTCCAAATCTGTTGGTAGCCAATTGGCTTTTTCCAAAGCAGATTTTAGTACTTTCTCGCCTAATTTTATTACTTCTCTTTTATAAATTTGATTTCTTTCTTCAAACGATAAATTGGAAAAAACTTCTTTCGGTTCCATAATTGAAAACCGCTTGTCAACATTGGCACTTTCAAATATCAATTTTACTTTTCGAATAAAACGATCTTCTTGACCTTCAAGCCAAGTATCAAGAAATGGCACTATTTCTGATGTTTGACGATAAAAGTCGGGTATTTGTTTGGTAACGGTAACGATTTTTACACTCATTTTTATATTGCTACGAAGTCGAAATTAATAAAGTTTTTTAGTTGTAAAATCTTTAAAATTTAATCTTATAATTTTTTTCAATAATCCATTGGTATCTAAACGCCCATTTCCAAGATAAATAATATTTTTTAAAACCTAGCTTAGTCGAAAAATCAATTAAATCCTGTTTTTTAAATCCACGTAAAATGGAAACTAAACCATCTTCTTTAGGCATTTTATTTAATCTTAAAATAAAACAAATAAATTGAAATAATCGGTAAGCAATTTTGCTTCTTTGAAGATCATTAATCACAATTCCTATTTTAGAATTTTGATTAAAAATTCTCATTAAATATAAAATATCATCATTTTTAAAATGATGTAATGTTAACGTTGACAATATTATATCGTACTTTAATTCATTAAATTGTTTATTAAAAACATCAATGCAGTTATAAGTTATGTTTTTATTATTTTTAGATAAATCTTTGGCACATTTTATTGTAAATTCATTAGCATCAATACCTATTAATTTAAAATTATAGTTATTTTTTAACCCAAATTTTTCAATATATCGAAGCATATCTCCATTGCCACAACCAATATCAACTATTTTAATTTCTGTTGATTTATCAACGTTTTTTAATAACAGTTTCAAGCCTTGTAAAGTTAACTGATTTCCGCCTAAAAGTTGATTTATTTTTGCTATTTTTATTAAAGCATCTTTTAAAATTGCTCCGTTTAACTTAAAATCATCCATTTTTTCTTGAGCATCAGACCGGAACTTAATATTTATTTTTTTCAACTTTACTATTTTGAGATTATATATTTTTTCCGTGCGTTTTTTTAATGATAATCGATAATAAACTAGGAAATAAAATTAGGAAGTTTAAAATAAAGTTGGCTAATTTTTGTTTTTGTAATAGTTTAGTTAACATCCTACCCGTTTTTAACCGCTTTTTAAAATTAAAATTCCAATTTTTACAATATTCGAATTCCATTTTTTGCCTTGTAATTTTATTATCTATAAAATCAATTACACTTTCCGATGCTAATTTTGCACTGTGAATAGCCATTGCCATTCCGTTTCCGCACAAAGGATGAATTAATCCTGCAGTATCGCCAATCATTAAAATATGGTTTTCAACACATTTTTTTTTATCAAATGAAATTTGACTAATTGTTAATGGTTTCTCAAATTGAATTTTGGCATTTTCAAAGATAGTTCTCAAATTTGGATTTTCGCAAACTATTTTTTCTTGAAATTCTTCAATTGATTTGTATTTTTTAAAAGTATCGTAATTTACTAAATAGCAAATGTTTACATTTTCGTTTTCAATTTTTGAAACTCCACAATAGCCACCTTTAAAATGATGTAATCCAACTAAATCATCTTTAAAATCAACCTTGTAATGTGCTTTAACTCCTAACCAATTGGATTTTTTTTTAATAAAAGCTCTATTTAATGAAATATCTATATTGGAACGTTTGCCAAAAGCACCCAAAACTATTTTACTTTGATATAAGTTAAAATTGGTTTTAATATTAAACTTTTCGTCAATAAAATTGATAGATTCGACATTTTCTTGAATTATAGTACAACCCAATTCTATAGCTTTGTTGTATAAATAAAAGTCAAGTGTATAACGACTTAATCCAAATCCTGCCAAAGGCAATTTGGCATTTATATTTTTACCAGAAACTAATGAAAAAGACAGTTGATTTATTATTTTTGGATGTAACGAATTGATATTGAGTCCTAACGAGCTTAAATAAGGTAAAACTTCGTTCGAAATATATTCGCCACAAACTTTATGCTTTGGAAACTCATTTTTTTCAAAAATAATTACTGATTTTCCATTTTTTGACAAATGAATTCCGCTTATTAAACCTGCCAAACCGCCACCGATAATGATAATTTGACTATTGTTTTTCATTTCAAATATTATAATTTGTTTGTTACCTAAATAAATTTAAACAGTACAAAAAAATTTAATAAATTGGTTATGAAATTTAATGTAGAATAATTATTTTACTTACTGTTTAAGCTGCTACGCGTTGTAAAATAACTTTACAAGGAATTGAAGAAGTTACTACCAAATTATGCCCAACGTAAAGCGGAATTTGTAAATAATCGCCTGTTTTTAAATAATGTACCTCATTTTCAATAGTTATTTCACAAGTGCCTTCAATAATTAAAAAGCGCTCGAATTCGTTATAATGTATTTCGTGTGGTGCTTCGGTTTTTAACCACACTATCATTGTTGTTGCAATTTTGTTTGACCCAATAATTTTAGCAAAAGAATCTTGAAAATCTATTGGTAGAATCATTTCAGGCTTTAAAATCCATTCATTATAATCACTAATTTTAGAATCTGAATTTAAAATAGGCGGAAAACTAGGTTTTTCACCTAAACTTAATCGATTAGTATAATCAATTGTTGCAAAAA
>JAYUFJ010000286.1:0-1649 GCA_043738775.1 Flavobacterium sp.
TACATCGACCTCTGAATCATAATTGAATTTTTTTTTTAATTTTCATATAATTTGAATAATAATTAACACAAAATTTTGTTTAATATATTTTTTTATTCGTTAAACAAACAGTAAATTTACACTTTAAAATAAAAAATATGGAAGCAACTAAAAAAGCACCTTCAAAAAAACAAGTTATTGATGACAATTTTATAGTATCCAAATTTATGGAATATACTTTGGATAACAATTATGAACCTAAAAATGTTTTTTTGTTTTGTAAAGATAATAAAATTTTAGAATCAGATTTCTATACTTTTTTTGGATCTTTAGATGGAATAAAACAACAAATTTGGGTGCGATTTTTGGAAAACGCAATTTCAACTTGTAATAAATCAGTAGAATTTGAAAGTTATACCGAGAAGAATAAATTATTGACTCTATATTTCACACTGTTTGAAATATTAACGTTAAATAGGAGTTATGTTTTGTTTTCTATAGATCAGAATAAAGATGGTTTAAAAAACATGAAATCGTTCAAACATTTTCGAACCCATTTTAAAGATTTTATTGAAACAATAATTGACGGAAATACAGAAAATAAAAGTGAACGAATTTCTCGAGTAACAAAACCTGTCTTTGCCGAAGGTGCTTGGATTCAGTTTTTATTTTTATTGAAATTTTGGATGGACGACTCGTCAAAAGGTTTTGAAAAAACCGATGTTTTAATTGAAAAATCGGTTAATACAGTAGTTGATTTGTTGGACACAAAACCTTTGGAAAGTTTATTTGATTTAGGAAAATTTCTTTGGAAAGAACGTAATTAATTACAAATGAAAACAATAGATCGAATTCCGACCACAAAAATTGACCGAGCAAGCCAAATGGTAAAAACGGGCATAAAAATAGGAGGTAACTACATTGCATATTATGGTGAAAAAATTGTTAATCCATCATTAAACAAAGATAAATTAAACGAAAATAACGCTGAAGATATTTACGATGGACTCAAAAACCTAAAAGGGTCGGCTCTTAAAGTTGCGCAAATGTTGAGTATGGACAAAAGCATAATGCCAAAGCAATACGTTGAAAAATTTTCGTTATCACAATTTTCGGTTCCTCCATTATCGGCACCATTAGTTAGAAAAACATTTAAAAAATATTTTAATAAATTTCCCGATGAATTATTTGATACTTTTTCTCCCGATGCAATAAATGCTGCTAGTATAGGTCAAGTTCACAAAGCAACAAAAAACGGTAAAAATTTAGCTGTTAAAATCCAGTATCCTGGAGTTGCCGAAAGTATTTCATCCGATTTAACAATGGTAAAGCCTATTGCCACTCGAATGTTTAATTTGAAAGGAAAAGACAAAGAAAAATATTTTAAAGAAGTAGAAGACAAACTGTATGAAGAAACAAATTATGTTTTGGAGTTGCAACAGAGTCAATTTATTTCTGATAAATGTTCAAAAATTGAAAATTTGCGTTTTCCTGAATATTATCCTGAGTATTCGTGCGATAAAATTTTAACTATGGAATGGATCGATGGAAAACATTTATCTGAATTTGCCAAAGAAAATAATGACGAAGTTAAAGGAGACAAAATTGGTCAAGCTTTGTGGAATTTTTATATGTTTCAAATGCACCATTTACGTGAAGTTCACGCCGAT
>JAYUFJ010000287.1:0-4715 GCA_043738775.1 Flavobacterium sp.
AACTAAATACCATCTTTCATTCGCTCAAATTGGTTTAATAACCTTTAGTTTTCAGTTTACCGCATCAATTTTGCAACCTTTAGTTGGTTTTTATACCGATAAACATCCAAAGCCTTTTTCTCAAATTTATGGTATGTTCTTTTCGCTTCTGGGAATTATAATGCTTTCGTTTGCAAATCAATTTTTTCAAATTGTAATTTCAGCAGCATTTATTGGAATTGGCTCTTCAATTTTTCATCCAGAAGCGTCCCGAATCTCTTTTTTAGCATCAGGTGGAAAACGAGGCTTGGCACAATCTATTTTTCAAATAGGTGGAAATTTAGGAACCGCTTTAGGACCACTTTTAGTTGCTTTAATAGTAGTTCCTAATGGGCAACGTTACATAATTTGGTTCGTAATAGCTGCTACAATTGCACTTTTCGTTATTGGTAAAATTGCGGTTTGGTATAAAAAACAATTAATTAATCGTGTTTTATCAAAATCGGTGGGTATTACTTATCACAATTTAACCAAAAGTCAAGTGATTTTTGCAATTGCAATTTTGTTAATCGTTATTCTTTCCAAATCTTTCTACTCTGCAAGCCTTTCAAGTTATTATACCTTTTATTTAATCGATAAATTTCACTTAACCATTAAGCAAGCCCAGTTTCACTTGTTTTTGTATTTGATTTCGTATGCAATTGGCACAATGCTTGGCGGACCTTTGGGTGATAAAATAGGGCGTAAATATGTGATTTGGCTATCGGTTTTCGGCGCAGCACCTTTTGCACTTTTTTTACCTTATGCTAATTTAATCCAAACCGACATTTTAATTATAATTATCGGAATCATAATTTCATCAGCATTTCCTGCAATTTTAGTTTATGCACAAGAGTTGTTGCCTAAAAAAATTGGAATGGTCTCTGGACTTTTTTACGGTTTTGCTTTCGGAATGGGCGGTTTAGGCTCGGCACTTTTGGGCAATTTAGCCGATAAAACCAGTATTGTTTTCGTTTATCATATTTGCTCGTTTTTACCATTAATTGGTGTAACTTGCTACTTTTTACCCAATTTAAAAAAGAAATAGACATTAAATTATTTCTATTTAAAAGATACGATAAGTTGTTTTGCTTTTTTATCTTTACTAAATATTCAAAAACCGTATTATGGAATTCAATTTTGAGAGTAATCCATTAATTGACAGATTACCAAAGCATTTAAAACAATTTATAAAATCGCAAGATTACAGTGATTATTCTTCAATTAATCAAGCGGTTTGGCGTTATGTAATGCGAAAAAATGTTGATTATTTAGGAAAAGTAGCTCATAACTCTTATTTAGATGGATTAAAAAAAACTGGTTTGGATATTGAAAATATTCCAAATATGTACGGAATGAACCGAATTTTGAAAGAAATCGGTTGGGCTGCGGTTGCGGTTGATGGATTTATTCCGCCTAATGCATTTATGGAATTTCAAGCCTATAATGTACTGGTTATAGCATCAGATATTCGTCAACTAGAAAACATTGAATACACGCCATCACCTGATATTATTCACGAAGGCGCTGGTCATGCACCCATAATTGCCAATCCAGAATATGCAGAATATTTGCGTCGTTTTGGCGAAATTGGTTGCAAAGCAATAGCATCCTTTAAAGATTATGAACTGTATGAAGCCGTTCGATTGTTGTCTATTTTAAAAGAAGCCGAAGGAACTTCGAAAGCCGAAATTGCTGCTGCTGAAAAATCCGTTGAAGATTTGCAAAACAATATGGGCGAACCATCGGAAATGGCTAAAATTAGAAATTTACATTGGTGGACAGTCGAGTATGGTTTAATTGGAAACATTGATAACCCGAAAATATATGGTGCAGGATTACTTTCATCCATTGGTGAAAGTGCTTGGTGTATGAAAAATGAAGTTATAAAATTACCTTATTCAATTGCTGCAGTTGATCAAAGTTTTGATATAACAAAACCCCAACCCCAACTTTATGTAACGCCAGATTTTGCCTTTTTAAGTGAAGTTTTAGAAGAATTTGCAAATAAAATGGCCTTGCGAACTGGCGGAATGTCGGGAATTAAAAAAGTGATTCAATCGAACGCCCTGGGAACTATTGAATTGAGTACCGGAATTCAAATTTCGGGTATTTTTAATAATGTAATTGAATTTGATGGAAAACCAATATATTTTCAAACTAAAGGAAAAACTGCACTTTCATATAGAGAAAAAGAATTAGTAGGACACGGAACAAATAAGCATTGTGATGGATTTGGAAGTCCAATAGGTAAATTAAAAGGCATCAATTTAGCGATTGAAGATATGGGACCAAGAGATTTGAGAGCCTATGACATTTATGAAGCCGAAAGTGTTACATTGGAATTTGAAGGAAACATCACAGTTTCGGGCGAAATAATTACAGGTTCTAGAAACTTACAAGGCGAAATTATTTTAATAAGTTTTAAAAATTGTACCGTAACTCATAATGAAACTATTTTATTTAAGCCCGAATGGGGAATTTACGATATGGCAGTAGGCAAAAAAATAACTTCGGTTTTCTCAGGTCCAGCCGATGTGAATAGCTTTGATATGATTACTCACGTTCAAAAAAGCGCCACGATTAAAGCTAAAAAATCCGACAAAAAAACGGCTTTGGAACATTTATATCAAGAAGTTAGAACTATTCGAGAAACAAAAAATAAAAATGACGATTTAAGTAAAATTTTCAATAATCTAAAACAAAATCATCCTAACGATTGGTTACTTTCAATAGAAATTATTGAAATTTTGGACGCAAATAATGAGATAAATTTGAAACAAGAAGTAATTAATTATTTAGAAAATTTAAAACAGAGTCGATTTGAAATTGCACATTTAATTTCGGGCGGATTGGAGTTAATTTTTGAAAAATCGGGTGTTTAAATATTTTAAATTTCAAAAATGAAAATTACTATTGAAGCTATTCAAGTTGCGGAGTCATTCAATATTAAAAAATTTCGAAATGAGTTTCGAACGGAAACTCATTCGGGTTCAACATCGGAGGTTTTTTATGTTTTTGAACAAACCAATCGTTACCTTTATGTATTTGACTATGGTATTGTGGTTTTTGGAAATTATGATGTAATTGAAAAAAGTGAGTTTTTAAATTTTATAAAAAATTACGCCAATAATTTAGTCGATCTAGATTTAACAGATCACTATGAAATTGGTATAGACGCTACTATTTTAAAACCTAATGTTAAAAGCAATCAAGTAATTATTGGGCAAAAAGATCCGTCAACATTACGAATTGTTATGCTTAATTTAGGTCAATCGGTGGCATTAGATTATTACGAGTCATTGACAAATGAAATAATAACATCATCAAAACATTATATATTAGAACTTGAAAGATTTGGAAAACTAAGTATATCTAAAATCGATTTACTCAAGTATATTGGTAAAGTACTAAATATTAAAAATAGTATTGTTGATAATTTATACATCCTTGACGATCCAAATTTAGTTTGGGATAATGATGAGTTGGATGTATTAAATAGGCTTTTGAAAACTAATTTTGATATTAATACACGTTTCAAAGACCTTGATTATAGACTGCAAATTGTAGAAAACAATTTGACACTTTTTACAGATGTGTTAAATGTTCGAGAAAGTTCTCGATTGGAATGGACTATTATTATTTTAATTTTGATAGAAATTGTTATTGCATTATTCTTTCATTAATATATTATACCATTTATGCATATAAAACAAACCAATAAACTTTTTATTTTTAGCCAATCCTTCCTAAAAAAAATATACCATAACAAAGGCTATGCTATATTTTTTTTCATTGCCTTGACAAAAAATAATTAAGTTTCTTTAGTCTATTTTATACGCATAAATGATATAAAATTATTTTTGCTTCACTTTAAAAAATAAAAAATGAGATTACTTGACTTTTTGGGATTTAATAAATCAAAAAAAATAGCCGAATTTATGGCAAAAAATGCGGTGATTATTGATGTTCGAACTGTGGACGAATTTAATGAGGGACATATAAAAAACTCGAAAAACATTCCTTTAAACGAAATAACTTCGAAAATTAAAAGTATTAAAAAATTAGAAAAACCAGTAATTGTATGCTGCAGAAGCGGTATGCGAAGTGGTCAAGCCAACATAATTTTAAAAAACAATGGCATTGAAAGTATAAATGGTGGTGGATGGATGAGTTTGAAATCGAAAATTTAAGTTATATTTTTTGAAATAAAACTGCATCTGAATTTATAAGCTGTCCGTTATATTGCAAATTCCAACCCATTGAATTGGTTAAAATTAAAATTTTTGATAATTCAGAAATTAACCTGTTTTTAGCATTGCTTTTTAATGATGATGATGCTATCTTTCGATTTAAATTTGCTTTTACAATGGTATTTATTTTGTTGTAATCGTTGCCCGAAAATTCATTTAAAGTACTTTGTTCCACATCATAATATTTTAAATCGGGCGAAATGTTTATTTCTTCTTTTGGAATGTTAGTAATAGTTAAAGTTTTATTTTTAGCATCAATATCATAAGTAACTTTGCTTAAATCGAAACTAACCGTGACTTTAGCATTTACAATTACAATGGCTTTTTTTTCGAATGAAAGTATGTTTCCTAAATATTTTTTATTATCCCTGTAAGTAATCACTTCGGCAAAATTACCTTCGGTTACAACTAGTTTTCCTACGTTTTTAATTTGTTGTTGAATAA
>JAYUFJ010000288.1:0-4712 GCA_043738775.1 Flavobacterium sp.
GAAGGTTTTTCGGATATTTGGGGAGCGTGTATAGAGCAATATGCAAAAACTGGTTCAATTACTGGAACAATAGCGCCAACTGTGTGGTTGTTAGCCGAAGAATTGGGTGCAAATCCATTTCGTTCTATGAATAATCCATTGTCACTAGGAAATCCGGATACTTATTTAGGAACCAACTGGACAACAACTGCCGATGAAGGAAGCTGTTCACCTGCTAGTACTAATGATCAATGTGGAGTTCACAACAATAGTGGTGTATTAAATCATTGGTTTTATATTTTAACCGCCGGAAAATCAGGAACTAATAATGCTCCAATCCCTGACACATACAATGTTACAGGTATTGGAATGACAAAATCGGCACAAATAGCTTTTTTTGCAGAACGTGATTTTTTAACTCCAAACTCAACTTATGCTGATGTAAGAAACGCTACTTTACAAGTTGCTGCCTCATTATATTGTGGTAGCAGTGCCGAAGTTCAAGCGGTTACAAATGCTTGGTTTGCAGTTAATGTAGGTGAAGCATATATAGGTTATGCTAATGACATCTCTTTAAAAAGTGTTACTAAAAATGTAAATGTAGCTTGTGGTTCTAACTATAACGGCATTTTAAAAATTGAAAATTCTGGAACCAATACAGTTACTTCAATTAATATTAGTTATTCAATTGATGGTGGACTAGCAACTACAAATGTTTGGAATGGCAATTTAGCCCAATGTCAATCATTTGATTACAATTTAACTTTGCCAGTTTTATCTCGTGGTACTCACTTTGTTACTATTACAACGACTAACTCAGTTGATGGAAATAGTAGTAATAATTCAAAAAATATAATGGTTTTATCAAATAATGCTGGAGTAGAAAATATAATAAATACTTTTGAAAATAATAGTGATGTACTAATTTCTTATGACGAAGGTGGAACAAATAATTTATGGCAAAGAGGTTTGGCTTCGGGTACTATTTTAAGTAATACAGTAACTGGTGGTTCAAATGTTTATGGAACAAATTTAGCAGGCAATTATACAAACGATACCAAATCATACCTAGTTTCACAATGTTACGATATTTCAAATTTATTAAATCCGCAAATAAAATTTGATATGGCATTTGATTTAGAAACAGATTATGATTTGCTATATGTACAATACTCTATAAATGGAGGTGCTAGCTGGTCGGTTTTAGGTACTGCATCCGACCCAAATTGGTACACCAATTCAAACTTGCCTAATGGTACAAATTGTCAAAACTGTGTAGGTGCTCAATGGGCAAATTTAGGAAGTGCCAATCATCCAAACGGTGGTTTAAATAGTACAAAAAGACAATACAGTTACAATTTATCGGCTTTTGGTTTAGGCGGATTGACACCTCAATCAAATATGATATTTCGTTTTCTTTTTCAATCGGATGGTGGAGAAGTTCACGAAGGAGTTGTAATTGATAATTTCGTAATTACTGGTACGAAAGTTTTAGCGAATCAACAAAATAATTTTGAAAATTTTTCTATTACTCCTAATCCATCAAGTGGTTTAATAACCATTGAATTAAATACAACCGATAAAGTAAATGTAAACTTATACGATGTAAGAGGACGAAAAGTATTTGAAAACAACTATTTAAATAGTGGAACACTATTTAATCAAGAAATTAATTTTGGAAGTTTAGAAAAAGGAATTTATTTATTAAATGTTTTATCTGATGGAAAACAGGCAACTAAAAAATTAATAATTAATTAAAATAAAATATTTACTTAAAAGCGAATTGAAAGTAATATTTCTATTCGCTTTTTTTAATTTAAAAAATAAACAAATATGGATTTATCGCAGGAAAATTGGGTTGAAAAATTGAAAAATGATTCCAACGCATCAATCCTAGATGTAAGAACAGAGGAAGAATGTAGCGATGGAATAATTCCAAACGCTTTAATGATTGACATTTTTAAAGGTCAAGGTTTTATATATAGATTGGAAGAATTGGATAAAACCAAGAACTATTTTGTGTATTGCAAATCTGGCGGTCGAAGCGGTCAAGCTTGTGCAATTATGAATCAAATGGGATTTAAAACTACTTATAATTTAAGTGGTGGTTTTATGAATTGGGAAGGTGAAGTCACAGTACCTGAATTATAAAATAGTAATTAGTTTAATAAAAAAGCCTTTCAAAACTTAATTTGAAAGGCTTTAAAAAAATAATGAATTATTATAAACTAACTGAACCGCTCCAACCAATTGCTGGTGTAAGAGAGAAATACCAAGTATTAGGTGCGTACAACAATACTGATGCAGTTGGAGCTGGAATAAATAATCCACCACCTTGATTTAAAACATCATAAACTGCATTCATACAATTATTTCCTAATAATGAATAACCTCTGCCAGGTAAATAATTTAATTCGTTTATAATATTTACGTAACGATTATAAGTTATAGTTTTAAAAGAAGTTTCAAATTTATACCCATTGTATCCTTTGGTGTTTTTACAATAAGATAATAAGGCAGCATTTGAAGAAAAACTATATGCCCAACCATAATTATTACCTCCTGGTAAAATTACAAATGAACTTTTTTCATTTTCAACTCCACCACCATAAAAATAAACTGCTGTTGGATTAGTTGTTCTAACCTCTAAACCAACTCCAACATGACCTAGACCATTTGCACCAGCTGATCTGTTAAAAACATAACGCTTAATAGAATAAGTTGTTGCAAGTTTCGCAGTAGGAGCTTCAATTGCAACAGCTTTTTGCGGTGCAGTTACTACTTCTTCAGAATTAGTTGAACAATTTGTTAAAAACAAACTTGTTCCCAACAATAAAAACACATTCAATTTTGTAAATAAATTTTTCATAAAAAATTAGATTAGATTAATATGATGCAAATTACAGGTATTAAAAACGTAACGAGATATTGTTTAAAATCATCATATATTGAAAATTGCTATTATTTTATATTTTTATTAGCAATTGCTTTTTTTCTAAAACTTTCGGGGTTTTCGTCGTTATTTAATTTTTTAAAAGCGATACAAAAATTACTATAACTTTGAAATCCTAAATCTTGAGAAATTTCTGTAATTGGTTGGTTGGTTTCTGAAATTAATGATTTTGCTTTGTCAATTTTTATTTTTAAAATGTACTGGTAAGGTGTTACATTTAAATACGAAGTAAAAGTTCTAATAAAATGATGTTTTTTCCATTCTGTTAAGGCTACTAAGTCATCAATTTCAATTTTTTCAAATACATTTTTATTTATATAATTTATTATTTCTCTAATTCTAAATGGAATATCATTTTTAATTGGTTCAGATAATCGCATCGGATCAACATTTTTATGACGATAATTGTTTAAAATTATTGAAACTGTAGTTTTAATGTCAATAGGTTTAAAAGGTTTGACAATAAATCCATAAGGGCGAGTCTCTTTTACTCTATCAAGTGTTACTTTATCGGTATTTGAAGTAATGTAAATAAAGGGAATTGAGTCTTTTTTTAATAAATAATGTCCCAGTTCAACACCATCGTCATTGTTTTTTAAATTTATATCTATAAGAACTAATGATGGTTTTTCGGTTTCAATAAACTCTATTGCTTGGGCAACTGTAACCACATTTATAATTACGTTAAAACCTTCTTCTTCTAAAATTTCTTTTATATCGAAAGCTATTAAAATCTCGTCTTCAACTACTATAATTGTTTGTTTCATTTAATCTTTTAAAGAAAAATTAATAATAAATTCAGTTTCAACAGCGTCTATTTTCTCAAAACTTCCGTTAATTTGACTTGATAAAAGTTTAATCAATTTCATACCCATTGAATTTCCTAGTTCGGATTTTTCATTAAATCCTACTCCATTATCTTTAACAATTAACTGATAATTTTCATTAGTTTTTTTAATTCCTATTTCAATTATTCCCTTTTTTAATTTAGGAAAAGCGTGTTTATATGCATTATACAGCAGCTCATTTATTATTAATCCTAATGGAATCGCTGTTTCAATTTCAAAATAAATTTCATCACAATCAATTTTAACATCAATTCGCCCATAAGTTTCATTAAATGTACTAGCAGTAAGATGTGTTATATTGGTCAAAAATTCATTAAAATTAACTTTTTCAATATTCTCATTTTGATATAAATTTTGATGCATTAATGCCATCGAAGTAATGGTTGATAGCGATTTTTCAACAAATTCTTCGATTGTTAAATTTATTTTTCCTCGAGATTGAATATTTATCAAACTAATAATTAATTGTAAGTTATTTTTTACTCTATGATTAATCTCTTTTAACAATATATCTTTTTCGTTGAGTAATTTTTCAAGTTTAGTTTTTGATTGACTTAATTCGGTATTTGTTTTCTCAATAATTATGGTTTTGGCCAAGAGTTGCTTGTTCTTTTCTTTATTGATATAATAAATTCGAATAAAGAAAAAAGTTAATAATATCGTTATTATTAAAAAAGAGGTAATAAAAGTAATGTAAGAATGTTGTTTTTGAATTTCAATATCTTTTTTTTGCTTTTCTGTTATACTTTTCTTTAACGCATTTTCTTTTTCAGAAACCTCAAATTTAGTTTGCAATTCATTTATTCTATTCGTTTTTTCTTCTTTTAAAATGGTATCGTTAATTTTTTTGTTTAAAATACTATATTCATATGCGCTTTTAAAATTACCCAATGCATTTTGAGTTTTAGCAATTTCTTCATATATCGAATGAT
>JAYUFJ010000289.1:0-1645 GCA_043738775.1 Flavobacterium sp.
GTTGATGTTATTTCTAAATCAGTCGGAAAACCATCGTTTGAAATTACCCACGAATGGTAACGACCGACTTCAAATTCGTTTTCTAAACCTTCAAAAAGAGATTCATCAATTACTGAAAGTGAGATATTTGTTGCTACTCCGTGGTATACTTTTTCTAAATTAATTAGGCTTCCTCCAAAAACTTCACCTATGGCTTGTTGCCCTAAACAAACTCCTAAAATAGATTTTGTTGATCCATATTTTCGTATAACATCTTTCAATAAACCTGCTTCATCTGGAACCCCTGGCCCTGGTGAAAGCAAAATTTTATCGAATTTTTCAACTTCTTGCAACTCGAATTCATCGTTTCGAAAAACGGTTACTTTACAATTTAAATCTTCTAAATAATGAACTAAATTATAAGTAAAACTATCGTAATTGTCTATGACTAGTATATTTTTCATTTTTATTAAGTTATTTAAGGAGCAAAAATTTTCAGTTTACAAAGTTTCAATTTTTTACGATTATATTTTTTCGGCAATTTCCAATGCTTTATCTAATGCGCCAAGTTTATGAAAAACTTCGTTTACTTCGTTTTCTTCAACTGAACCTTCTACAATTCCTGCACCTGCTTGGTAATGCAACGTGTGATTTTTACTTAAAAAAGTACGAATCATTATAGCGTGATTGAAATTACCATCGAAATCCATAAAACCAATAGCACCGCCATAAAAACCTCTATTAGTTGTTTCTACGTTATTTATAATTTCTAAAGCCTTATGTTTTGGGGCACCAGTAAGTGTACCTGCGGGAAATGTATCTGCAACTACTTGCATCGTTTTTGCTTTTGGATGCATTAAACCAGTTACTTTTGAAACTAAATGAATTACGTGTGAAAAAAACTGAACTTCTCGGTATTTTTCTACTTTTACATTGTTTCCGTTTCGGCTTAAATCGTTTCGCGCCAAGTCAACTAACATAACGTGTTCGGAAATTTCTTTTTTGTCTTCTGATAATTTTTTAGCTAAAATGGCATCTTCTTCATCGTTTCCTGTTCGTCGAAATGTTCCTGCTATCGGATGAATTTCGGCTTTACGATTTTTAATAATTAATTGTGCTTCGGGTGATGAACCAAATAATTTGAAGTTTCCATAATCAAAATAAAACAAATAAGGTGATGGATTGATGCTTCGCAAGGCACGATAAACATTGAATTCGTCTCCTTTAAACTTTTGAGAAAAACGTCGCGAAAAAACAATTTGAAAAATGTTACCTCGTTTGCAATGTTGTTTTCCAAGGGTTACTTTATTAAAAAATTCATTATCTGTATAATTCGAAATTTTATCGCCTTGTTTTTGAAATGAATATGTTGCGAAGTTTTTGGATTGTAAGAGTTGAATTATTTCATCAATATTATTTGAATTATCGGTAGAATGGCAAAAAATATGTGCTTCGTTTTTGAAATGATTTATTGCAATAATGTTTTTAAAAACGGAGTAATGAATATCGGGTAAGCCATAAGAATCTGCTTTTTTTGTAATTTCTGTTTTTTCGAAATAACGCACAGCATCGTAATTTATATAGCCAAAAAGTCCGTTGGTAATGAATTTAAAATCTTGATTATTATATAAGAATTGTGATGCAAAATTTTCTATTTCTAAAGCTA
>JAYUFJ010000290.1:0-4702 GCA_043738775.1 Flavobacterium sp.
AGCAAATGCTTTTATTATAGAGAACATTCCCTACGAATGGAAAAAAGGAAAAATAGAAATATGGAAACAGTAAGAAAACCATTTCAAGGCATTTTAAATATTATACGATTCAATTGGCATTTTTATGTTTTTTCGATACTTTTAATTATCGTTTTATTATTTTTAAAACAATTTGTTTCGCTCGAATTTATTTTCGTTTTTATTATTGGATTAATTATAGCCGCGACAATTATTTCATTATCAATTTCTTTCTATATTTATGACACTTCAGACTTATATGATTTTAACTGGATTTTAAAATCGGATAAAAAATTAAAAATAATTAACATAACAGCAGGTTTTGATGAAACAAGTTTGTTAATTCAATCTAGATTTAAAAATTCAAATGTCACAATTTTGGATTTTTACAATTCCAAAAAGCATACCGAAATTTCAATTGAACGTGCTCGAAAGGCATATCCATCACACCCAAAAACTATTCAAATTGACACTTGTAGCATCACAATGGAAACCAAATCAATTGATAAAGTTTTTTTAATTTTTGCAGGTCATGAAATTCGAAATAACCAAGAACGAATTGTTTTTTTTAAAGAAATTTACAAAATTTTAAAACCCGATGGACAACTTTTCGTTATGGAACATTTAAGAGATTTTACCAATTTTTGTGGTTATTCAATTGGTGTTTTTCATTTTTTATCAAAATTAAATTGGAAAAATACTTTTGAAAAATCCAATTTTATAATCGAATCCGAACAAAAAAAAACTCCATTTATATCAATTTTTACACTTAATAAAAATGGAAATTCAGCTTAAATTTATTGGTTTATTATTAATCTTTTTATCGTTAATTCATATATATTTTACAAAAAAATTTAATTGGAAAATTAATCTTAAAAGTATGAGTTTAATAAATCAACAAATGATGTATGTTCATACTTTTTTTGTTGCCTTGGTAGTTTTTCTTATTGGAATTTTGTGCTTAACATCGTCTAGTGAATTAGTTGAAACTAAACTGGGGCAAAAAATTTCATTAGGCTTAGGTATTTTTTGGGGTATTCGTTTACTATTTCAATTTTTTGTTTATTCATCAAAATTATGGAAGGGTAAACAATTTGAAACTTTGGTACACATTTTATTTTCAATATTTTGGTTTTATTTAACTTTTGTATTTTTGAAAATTTATTTTGGCAATCAAAATTTTAAATTAATTCATTTCCACTTTTAAATTTTCAATTTTTTGTTGCAAATGATTTAACAAGACTTGATACCGTGATATTTCAACTAAATCGTCATCATTATCTGATAAATCAATTAAATCGTCTAACAATTCATTAACATTTAAAAGTTTTTCACTTGCTAGCGATACATTTTTTTGGGCAATTAAATCAATAACTTCTTGAACTTTAGTTTTAATTTCTTCTAACGATTTGTTTTCCATAAGGTAATTATTTTGACGAGTTAAAAACAAATTGCCTTATTTTATATTTTGAAATAAGGCAATTTTTAAAATTCATTTATTGAATTATGCTTTTTCTTCTTTTTTTGCCATACAGCAACTGCTGCCTTTTTTTTCTCCTTTTGAACATTCTTTTTTTACAGATGTTTTTTCCGATTTTGCAACTTCTTTAGTTTTTTGCTTTGTTTCTTGAGCATTCATTGAAACAGAAAATAATGCTACAAATGCCAATGTTGAAATTACTTTTTTCATTTTTTTTAAATTTTAAATTAGACTTATTTATGTGCCGAACAACTGCTTTCGGTTCGTTTTAATGAAGTATTTTTAATGGCTCCATAACCTCCTTTTATATCTACAGCATTGTGAATTCCTCTTGATTTTAAAATTGACAACGCTATTACCGAACGATATCCGCCGGCGCAATGTATGAAAAAAGATTCATTTTTTGGAAAATCAGTTAAATGATTGTTTAAAAAATCTAATGGAGTAGATGGTACGTTTATTAAATGCTCTGTTTCATACTCACTGGGTTTTCGAACGTCAAAAACTTTTCCGTTTTTGTTTACAACGTTCACCAAATCTTGAGCAGTAATTGAATTTATTGAATCGGTTTCAAAACCAGCATCAATCCAAGATTGAAATCCGTTTTTTAAAAACCCAATTACATTATCATATCCAACTCTAGCTAAACGAGTAATGGTTTCTTCTTCCCTTCCTATTGGTGTAATTATTAAAATGGGTTGTTTATTATCTAAAATTAACGATCCTACCCAAGGTGCAAATCCGCCATCGATTCCAATAAAAATAGAATTTGGAATGTGTTCTTTGGAAAAATCATCTTGATGTCGAACATCTAAAACTAAAGCATTCGTCTCGTTAGCAATTAATTCAAATGTTTTCGCATTTAAAGGCTTAGCAGTTTCAATTAACGTTTCTACATCTTTATATCCTTCTTTATTCAACTTTACATTTTCCGGAAAATAGGCTGGCGGTGACAATAAACCATCGGTGACTTCGGCTATAAATTCTGCTTTTGTCATATCATTTCGTAAAGCATAATTGGTAACTTTTTGATTCCCAATTGTTCCTACAGTTTCTTTACTTAAATTTTTTCCACAGGCACTTCCTGCGCCGTGAGCTGGATAAACAATAACATCATTTTCTAAAATCATTATCTTATTTCGCAAACTATCAAACAAAAATCCTGCTAAATCATCTTGAGTAATTTCTGCAGCATTTTGAGCTAAATCGGGTCGACCAACATCGCCTAAAAACAAAGTGTCACCGCTAAACAAGGCGTGATTTTTTCCGTTTTCATCTTTCAATAAATAACAAGTACTTTCCATTGTGTGCCCTGGCGTGTGTAATGCTTGAATAGTTATGTTTCCCAGTTTAAAAATTTCGTTGTCATAAGCAATATGACAATCAAAACTTGTTACGGCATTAGGTCCAAAAACTATTAAAGCACTTGTTTTTTCGGATAAAGTAACGTGACCTGATACAAAATCGGCGTGAAAATGAGTTTCAAAAATATATTTTATTTTGGCATTGTCATTTTCGGCTTTGTTAATGTAATTTTGTACTTCACGTAAAGGATCAATTATTGCAACTTCACCATTACTTTCAATGTAATATGCGCCTTGCGATAAACAACCTGTATAAATTTGTTCGATTTTCATACTGCAAAATTATAAAAAAATGATTGGATAAGATCTATTTATGATTAATTTAGGACATAAAAACTTCTTTAAAAAAAATAAAAATTCCTATAAAAAGTACAAAATAACCAAACCCTACTTTTAGTTTTTCGCCCGATACTTTTTTCGAAATTAAATTTCCAACAAGTAAACCAATTATAGTACAAAACGTAAATTTTAAAAGTAAACTCCAATCCAAGACATTAAAATTATGATAATCGCCTAAAAAACCTATTAACGATTGTATTGCGACTATAAATAATGAAGTTCCAATTGCAATTTTGATAGGTGTTTTTGCTAAAAAAATTAGGGCTGGAACTATTAAAAATCCGCCACCAGCACCAACTAAACCTGCAATAAAACCAATAAATATCCCATTAAAAAATATTTTATAATAATTAAGTTTCAAATCATTTTTGTCAATTTTATCTTTAACTGGGCGAATCATTTTTAAAGCCGCAAAAATCATAACAATTGCAAAAAAAATAAGAATTAGCATTGATTTAAAAATACTAAAATTAGAATTAATTACAATTGTTTTAGGTATTTTTGGAACTAATAAAATACGAGTTATAAAAACCGAAAGTACCGTTGGAATTCCGAATAAAAATACTTTTTTAAAATCAACCAATTGTTGTTTTGCTTTTTGAAATCCGCCAAATAAAGCTGTTGAACCAACTATAAATAAAGAATATGACGTTGCTAAAACTGGCTCAATATGCAAAACATAAACTAAAATGGGAACAGATAAAATAGAACCTCCACTACCAACTAAACCCAATGAAACGCCAACAAATAACGCAAGAAAAAAAGCAATAAATTGATTAGTTTCCATTATCGAATTAAATTTTTCTCATAACTTGAAATGTAATCTGCAACAGATAGTTTTGCTGCCAATTCACCTATTAATTCCAAAGGTATTTCGTTAACTTTTTTAAAACGAACACAACCTTTTCCCATATCCAACTTGTTTTTGGTATGCTTTGGATATTCAGAAACGAACCATTCTAGCACAGTTGCATCAAAATAAAGTGCCATACAATGAACCGAAATATAGTTTTTTTGATTTGCAATACACAAGTAAGTAAGGGGCAATTTTGGGTCGCAATGATAGCCTTTCGGATATATAGAATGAGGTACCACAAAGGCAATCATTTTATAGGCAATTGTTTCTTGGTACCCGATAGGTAGTTTTTCTTTAACTTTATGTAGCAAGTTTGTAAAAGAAGTTTTACGCTCGTCGGGTAAATTATTTAAATATTCTTCAATTTTATTTTGCATAAATTTTGATTTTTGTAAATATAAAATATTTTTTTAATAGATTTACATTTTAGAAATTTTGAGTATATGTCAAAGAACAAAATACGTGAAGATAAAACTTGTTTAAATTGTAATCACGAAGTTGAAAACAGATTTTGTCCAAATTGTGGGCAAGAAAATATTGATACCCGAAAGTCGTTTCACCATTTATTTATTCATTTTTTTGAAGATTTAACACATTATGAAAACGCTTTTTGGCGGACTATTAAAAATTTATTTTTGCATCCAG
>JAYUFJ010000291.1:0-4691 GCA_043738775.1 Flavobacterium sp.
TTAAAAATGCCATTAAACGGTATTTTTGTTGGATTTGAAAAATTGATAATAGAAAAAAATAAACTTGAGAAAACGGTAATTGATAAAAATACCAATACAAGTAAAATACAAAACATTTATTTTCCGTTTATACTGTACAATTTTGTAGAGAGAGACTTTTTATATACTTACTCAGGTGGAAAATGGAACAGACAATCCCATACTCCTAATAAAATTATGGTTTACGAGCCTTCAATTAATCTTACATTAACAAATTAAAAAATAAAATCCATACATTTGCTAGTTATATAAAAAAATTAAATGAATCAATTTAAAAACATTTCGCGTTCCAGAGCGCAAGAATCCTCGTCGGCTATCGAGCGATTATACATTACAATGCGTCACCTTTTTAATCGAGGCTTTTACAAACCAATGGGCGTTTCGGGCGATACCTTACGCGAAGCATTATTAGCCTTACGACCAGAAATTTACGGAAGCATAGCCGAAGAAAAAGTAGAATTAAATGGGCTGTTATACGTTATTGAACGACTTCCAATTGGAATTGAAGAATGCCGTTATATTAATTTAACATCGGACGAAGGTTATTCTAAATCACATTTTAAAGCCATCGTGCCACCAAAAAGAAGGCGAAATTGTTATCGTATTGATGAAGAGCAAATGAATGTTGAAATAACTCGAGGACGATCCGATATTTACGATATTTTAACGCACTTAACCTTTATTTTTATCGAGTCGCATAAAATTAAAAATCGTGTTTTACTTGATGAAAATAGTACTGAAGTAACCCGTGATTGGAAAAAAGTAGAACAAGCCGCCTTGCAATCCAAAAAATTAACACAAATAGAAAAAGAAAAAGCAATTTCGCACGCAGCCAATGTGTTAGGAAGAACTTTTGCCGAGGTTTTACATATTTACGATGCTTTTGGAAATGCCGAAAAACCAGACCGTTTTTTACATATAATTTATTGGCTAGGTAAATTGGCTATCGAAGAAGTAGTAGAAAATAATAAAAGAACAATTACTTTTTCACCAATTTTAAGAGAACGATTGGGACACCACATTCACGGAGAAATTTGGGCCAACAACATCAAAGAAACTTTAAAACAAAACGGATTACTAGATAGGCCAATACACATAATTAGTGCAAATATGCACAGCGTTATGAATTCGATTTTTGCCACCAATGTTTTAAAAACAAAATTTAAGGACAAATCTGATTTTTATATTTTTGAAGAATTAAGTAAATCGGGAGCCGATGTTATAAGGGACAAAGTAACTGAATTGGCTTTAAAACAGGGAATGATTTCGTTGCCCGATGAATCAGGAACGAATATTGACGTTCAAATTTTTGATACCGCTAAAATTGATTTTAAAAATTCATCATTTCCAAACGCTAAGTTTGAAAAGCTTAAACCAGTTATTATAGTAATGGACTATGCCTTTGGTGAGCAAGCTTATGAAACTATTGATGAATTATTGAAACCCTATAAAAATCAATCGAACACTACATTAATTAATGTAGAATCAGTATCTGTTATGGGAAAAGCCGGAATTTTACAAGGCGGAAAAGGCGATATTATGATTCCGAATGCTCATATAAACGAAGGAACCGCCGATAATTATCATTTTGAAAACGAGTTAACTGCCAAAATGTTTGAAGGAAACGACATTCCGGTTTTTGCTGGCCCAATGGTAACAGTTTTAGGAACGTCGTTGCAAAATCGTGATTTACTTAAGTTTTTTCACGAATCAACTTGGGCTGCAATTGGTTTAGAAATGGAAGGTTCATATTATCAAAAAGCCATTCAAAGTGCCTCAAAAATTAGAAAAAGTATCAACCCAAATGTAAAAGTGCGTTATGCTTATTATGCCTCAGATAATCCGCTGGAAACAGGAAGTACACTGGCCTCTGGCGGATTAGGAACAACAGGTGTAAAACCAACTTATCTTATAACAATCAAAATTTTAGAACAAATTTTTAACGTAAAATAATTAGTATGAACTCAAACCAAAAAAATCAAGAGTCTGATGAAGTTGATTTAAGTATAGTGTTTAATAAAATTGGTACTTTTTTTGGAAATATTTCTTTTAAAATATTCAAAGGAATTTTATTCATTAAAAAACACACAGTTAAAATTGTAGCATTATTTATAATTGGCTTTGCATTGGGCTACTTTTTAGATCATAATAATACTAATTATGATAGCGAAATAATTGTAACCCCAAATATGGGTGGAACCGATTATTTATATTCTAAAATAGATTTATTATCGTCAAAATTAAAAGAAAAGGATTATAAATTTTTTAATTCAATTGGTATAAAAAACCCAAAAAAAATTGACTTAATTGAGATTGCCCCAATTGTTGACATTTACTCATTTGTAAACAATTCAACATCGGCGGCAAACGCTTCAAATACTCAAAATTTCGAATTGGTTAAACTACTTTCCGAAAGTAGCGATATTAATAAAGTAATTAAAGATGAACTTACAAGTAAAAATTATCCACATCATAAAATTCATATTATTACCAATGTAGCAATAAGTGAACAAGAAACTATAAAACCTTTATTGAAATATTTAAATACAGATGTTTATTTGAATGAAATCTTAGCAATTTCAAAAAATAACATTAAAATTAAAATGAAAAAAAATTATGAATTAATTGCCCAAACAGATTCTTTGATAAGAATTTTGACAATTAATTTAACTAAAAATCAAAAAAGCTCCAATTTGGTGTACAACAATGAAAATAATCAATTTAATTCGTTTTTTGATTTAAAAATTAATTTGATTAACGAAATTGCAGTTCAAAAAATTGCTTTAGTTAATCAAAACGCAATTATTAAAGATGTAAGCACTATTATTAATGTTAAAAACACTAAAGGAGTTAACTCAAAATTGAAATATATTCTACCGTTTTTGTTTTTAGCACTTTTTTTTATCAGTGTGTTTATTGTGTCATTTTATAAAAAACAAGCTTCAAAGTTAAATAGTTAAGTTTATGAAAGGAATTATTTTAGCCGGTGGTTCGGGCACTCGATTGCATCCACTTACATTGGCAGTTAGCAAACAGTTAATGCCAATTTACGATAAACCAATGATTTATTACCCATTATCAACCTTAATGTGGGCCGGAATAAATGAAATATTAATTATATCTACTCCTCACGATTTGCCTTTGTTTCGGCAACTTCTTGGTGATGGTAAAAATTTGGGTTGCCGTTTTGAATACGCAGTTCAAGAAAATCCAAACGGGTTAGCGGAAGCTTTTATCATAGGGAAAGAATTTGTTGGAAATGATAAAGTTGCCTTAGTATTAGGAGATAATATTTTTTACGGAACTGGTTTGGCAGAATTGCTTCAAGCCAATAATAATCCGGATGGTGGAATAATTTATGCTTATCACGTAAATGACCCCGAACGTTATGGAGTGGTTGATTTTGATCAAAACGGTAAAGTACTATCAATCGAAGAAAAACCTGAAAAGCCAAAATCAAATTATGCGGTACCTGGAATTTATTTTTATGATAATTCTGTAATTGAAATAGCCGCTAGTATCGCTCCAAGCCATCGAGGAGAACTTGAAATTACCGATGTTAATAAAGAGTATTTAAAACGAGGCAATTTAAAAGTAAGTATTTTAGATAGAGGAACAGCTTGGCTTGATACAGGAACTTTTCAATCGTTAATGCAAGCAGGGCAGTTTGTACAAGTAATAGAAGAACGACAAGGTTTAAAAATTGGTGCTATTGAAGAGGCAGCATTTAAAATGGGATTTATTACTAGCGAACAGTTAAAAACATTAGCCCAACCTTTACTTAAAAGTGGTTATGGAAACCATTTATTATCATTATTATAATTAGTTAAAATAATTTTTATTTTAATTCAAAATATAGTTTTATGAACTTTATTGAAACTAAACTCAAAGGCTGTTTTATAATTGAACCCAAAATAATTCGTGATGATCGAGGTTATTTTATGGAAAGTTTCAATGAGCAAACTTTTCAAAAGGGAATTGGACAAATCATTCATTTTGTTCAAGACAACCAATCGTTTTCGACAAAAGGAGTATTACGTGGCTTGCATTATCAAGTAAATGAGCACTCACAAGCAAAACTTGTTCGAGTTTTACATGGAGAAGTTTTAGATGTTGCTGTTGATATTCGACCTAATTCTGAAACTTTTGGTCAATATGAATCTATTACCTTATCGAGTGACAATCAAAAACAATTTTACATTCCTCGAGGATTTGCGCATGGGTTTTTAGTTTTAAGTGATACGGCTACTTTTTTTTATAAATGTGATAACTTTTACAACAAAGAATCCGAAGGTGGTATAATGTATAATGATCAAACTATAAAAATCGATTGGCAATTTCCTACCGAAGCACTTTTAATTTCGGAAAAAGACAAAGTATTACCCAACCTTGAAAACGCCAAAAAAGTATGGTAGTTTTAGTTACAGGTTCAAACGGACAATTGGGACAATCGTTACAGTTTACTGCAAAAAACTATCCTAAAATTAATTTTGTTTTTTGCAATTCGTCGCAATTAAACATTACCAGTTTAAAAAACGTTACAGAAGTTTTCGAACAATTTAAACCTAATTTTTGTATCAATGCAGCAGCATATACAGCAGTTGATAAAGCGGAAAGTGAGCCCGAAAATGTATTTTTAATTAATGTTACTG
>JAYUFJ010000292.1:0-4680 GCA_043738775.1 Flavobacterium sp.
CATCCGAATAGGCCTTATACTTTAGAACATATAACCAATTTAACCAAAGGCACTTTTTTGGAGCTTTTTGGCGACAGAAATTTTAAAGATGACAAAGCCATGATTGGCGGTTTGGGGAAAATTGATGGTCAATCGTTTATGATTGTGGGTCAACAAAAAGGAATCAACACCAAAATGCGTCAGTTACGTAATTTCGGTATGGCCAATCCAGAAGGCTATAGAAAAGCCTTGCGATTAATGAAAATGGCTGAAAAATTTGGAATCCCTGTACTCACTTTAATCGACACTCCAGGAGCCTTTCCGGGAATTGAAGCTGAAGAAAGAGGACAAGGAGAAGCCATTGCCAGAAACATCTTTGAAATGTGCCGTTTAAAAGTGCCTATTATTTGTGTAATTGTTGGGGAAGGTGCCTCAGGTGGTGCTTTGGGAATTGGTGTTGGCGACAGAGTTTTAATGATGGAAAACACTTGGTACTCGGTAATATCACCAGAATCTTGCTCTTCAATTTTATGGAAAAGTTGGGAATATAAAGAAATTGCCGCAGAAGCTTTAAAACTAACTTCTACCGATATGAAAAAACAAAAATTAGTTGACGATATAATTCCTGAACCACTTGGTGGAGCTCATTTTGATAGAGAAACCACATTTAAAACAGTAGAGCAATATATCACAAAAGCATATAGCGAATTGAAAGATTTATCAACAACCGATTTAATTGCGCAACGAATGGATAAATACAGTAAAATGGGTGAGTTCAAAGAATAATTTCATACAATTGTAAAAAGAATCCGAAGCCCCATAGTTTCGGATTTTTTTTTGGTTATTAACAAATTTTTATGAGTTATCAACAAATTATTCTAACAAATCAAATCCAAAAAAAGTTTTAAAAATCGTAGTTTAGCCCTATGGAAAATGTAAAGAATATGAGTTCAATGAAAATTGATAGAAGCACGCTTATCAATTTAGAAAAAGGAAAACTTCCGCCACAGGCTTTAGATCTTGAAGAAGTGGTTTTGGGAGCAATGATGATTGATACCAAAGGAGTTAATGAAGTAATCGACATTTTACAACCCGATGCTTTTTACAAAGAAGCGCACAAGCTTATTTTTGAGGCTATTTTTCAGTTATTCACCGATAGTCAACCTATTGACTTATTAACAGTTTCGGCACAATTAAAACGCACTGCAAAACTTGATTTAGCAGGTGGTGACTTTTATTTGATACAATTAACTCAAAAAATATCATCATCGGCACACATTGAATACCATTCTCGAATTATTCTTCAAAAATTTATTCAAAGAAGTTTAATTAAAATATCTAACGAAATTATTGAAGATTCGTACGATGAAACCACCGATGTTTTCGATTTACTCGACAAAGCCGAATCTAAGTTATACGAAGTTACTCAAGGAAATATAAAACGAAGTTCGGAAACTGCGCAAAGTTTAGTGCAACAAGCCAAGGCACGAATTGAAGAAATTGCAAATAAAGAGGGTTTAAGCGGAATAGCAACTGGTTTTACCAAACTAGATGCAGTTACATCTGGTTGGCAGCCAAGTGATTTGATAATTATTGCGGCTCGACCAGGTATGGGTAAAACCGCTTTTGTACTTTCAATGGCTCGAAATGTAGCTATAGATTTTGGTCATCCTGTAGCAATTTTCTCCCTTGAAATGGCATCAGTTCAGTTAATTACTCGTTTAATTTCATCAGAAACTGGTTTATCATCTGAAAAATTACGAACTGGAAAATTAGAAAAACACGAATGGGAACAATTGAGTGTTAAAGTTAAAAATTTAGAAAAAGCACCACTGTTTATTGATGACACACCTTCGCTATCAATATTTGATTTGCGAGCTAAAGCACGTCGATTGTCGTCACAACACGGAATAAAATTAATAATTGTTGATTATTTACAATTAATGACCGCTGGAAGCAGCAACGGAAAAGGTGGCGGAAATAGAGAGCAAGAAATATCAACAATTTCTCGAAATTTAAAGTCTTTGGCGAAAGAATTAGGAGTTCCTGTAATTGCACTATCGCAACTTTCGAGAGCTGTTGAAACTCGAAGCGCATCAAGTAAACGACCACTCTTGTCCGATTTACGGGAATCTGGTGCAATTGAACAAGATGCCGATATTGTATCGTTTATTTATCGCCCAGAATATTATAAATTGGACGAATGGGACGATGATGAAGCTTCACCTACAGCTGGTCAAGCCGAATTTATAATCGCGAAACACAGAAATGGAAGTTTAGAAAGCGTTAGGTTAAAATTTATTGGAAGTTTAGGTAAGTTTGATAATCTAGAAGACTACGGAAGTGGTTACGACGATTTGCCATCAAGTATGAATCAAGATGATAACCCGTTTCAAAGTAAAAATTTACCAAGTGCTAACGAAGCTTTTGGAAGCAATTTTAGTATTGAAGACGATAGCGATGTACCGTTTTAAAATAAAATAACAGTTTATTTTTTTAAATTTTAATAATTCAATGATAGGTAAAAATTATTTTGTGCTTTTAATATTTTTTGTTTCCTGCTCATTAAAAGCAAATTTTATTTTGCTTCCAATGGACGAAACTACTCAAAAAAACCATTTAAAAGCCTACGGTGTTGCTTACTGGTGTTTAGATAAAAAGTACAAAGCTAGTTGGTTGCTTAATTATCGGGGTGGTTCTTTTTTACTGCCCGATGCTCCTGAAATTCGTAAAGAATGTCAAATTAGAGGTGTTAGTTTTGAACTGTTAACTGATTCCGAAGCCAATAACATTTTAAATGAAATTTCGAGTCCATCGCAAAATATGGAAACTGTAGTTTTAGAAAAAGCACCTAAAGTTGCCGTTTACACTCCGCCCGGAAAGCAGCCTTGGGACGATGCCGTTACTATGGTTTTAAAATACGCCGAAATACCATTCACCCCAGTTTATGACGAAGCCGTTTTAAGCGATCAACTAGTTTTATACGATTGGTTGCATTTACATCACGAGGATTTTACAGGACAATATGGTAAGTTTTACAGTCAATACCGTAATGCTCCTTGGTATATCGAACAAAAAAATCAAGCCGAATTATTAGCAAAAAAATTAGGTTACAATAAAGTTTCCGAAGAGAAATTAGCAGTCGCAAAAAAAATTCGTGATTTCGTTATTGGTGGAGGATTTATGTTTGCAATGTGTTCGGCAACCGATAGTTTTGACATAGCTTTGGCTGCCGAAGGAGTTGATATTTGTGAACCAATGTTTGACGGCGATGATAGTGATGCTAACTACCAATCGAAAATTGATTATACCAAAACTTTTGCATTTAAAGATTTTATTTTGGACAGAAAACCTGAACATTATGAATTTTCTGATATTGATATGACTGAAAAAAGAAGAGTACCAATGGAGAAAGATTATTTTACTTTAATGGATTTTTCGGCTAAATGGGATGTAATTCCAACTATGCTATGTCAAAACCATACTTCATTAGTAAAGGGTTTTATGGGACAAACCACTTCATTTGATAGAAAATTAATTAAAACAAATGTTTTGGTTTTGGGTGAATGTCAAATTAATGAAGAAGCTCGATACATTCATGCTCAAAAAGGAAAAGGTTTTTTTACTTTTTTTGGTGGTCATGACCCAGAAGATTATAAACACCAAGTTGGAGACGAACCTACTGTTTTAGATTTGCACCCAAACTCACCAGGTTTTCGATTAATTTTGAATAATGTACTTTTTCCTGCAGCAAAAAAGAAAAAGCAAAAAACTTAATTGAAAAATATTAAACCATTTTAAAGTCAATTCATCAAGGTTTTAAATTAATTCTAATAAAAACAGATGGCTTCAATACTAACTAAATTAGAATTAGAGAACGAAAATAAATTTGAAATTATAGTTGCAACAATTTCCAAAATTGATTTTGGTTATAACAACGAAACATTTTCTATTCAATTGGTTTCAAAAGCATTTAAATAGCTTTGGAATTTTTCGTTTTTGAATAAAAAAATTTTGAATCGAGTAGGAGCGGAGTCATTTTTTAAATTGTATTCAAAAAACACCAAGCACAAATACTATAAATTATTAACAAAAAAGTGGCAAAATCCAAAAAAATATAGGTTTTAAAAACGAAGGTTTATGTAATTTTTTAAGTTAAAATAAATTACTCTAGCATTGTATGATATACATTCATCACATCATCATCTTCTTCTATCTTTTCAATTAGTTTTTCAACGTCTGCCATTTCAGCCTCAGTTAGCTCTTTTGTTATTTGTGGAATTCTTTCAAAACCAGACGACAAAATTTCAATCTTGCGTGATTCTAATTCTTTTTGAATAGCACCAAAACTTTCGAACGGGGCGTAAATTAAAATTCCGTCCTCCTCATCAGCAAAAATTTCTTCGGCTCCAAAATCAATAAATTCCAATTCCATTTCCTCAATATCCATATTGTTATTTGGAATTCGAAAATTACAAGTATGATCAAACATAAATTCAACTGAACCTTGAGTTCCCATCGTTCCATTACATTTGTTAAAATAACTTCTAATATTGGCAACAGTTCTATTGTTATTATCGGTAGCAGTTTCAATTAAAAGTGCAATTCCGTGCGGAGCATAACCTTCAAAAAGCACTTCTTTATAATTCGCAGTATCTTTATCGGTTGCTTTTTTAATAGCCCTTTCTACATTGTCTTTAG
>JAYUFJ010000293.1:0-1632 GCA_043738775.1 Flavobacterium sp.
TGTATAAGCAATATAAAAAGCTAGCGACACCAACTGACCTTCGGCCTGGGTTAAATCAAAGGCTTTTCTGAACACAGGAATCAAAATATCGTTACTTGCAGCAACAAACCCCCAGAAAAAAAATACAGTTACTAATGGAATAAATTGAGCCCAATTGGTTTTTATGTTTTCAGACATCATAAATTAATTTTTGTAGAATGGTTAGTTAATTAGGTTCAAATGAAATTGCTGTTCCTCCGCCTGATGCCAAATTTAATTGAATTTTTGATTTTGAAGTAACTTGTATAGTTTTTATATCATAATTTATTGGATTATTTTTCCAATTAGCCAATTTACCATCTTGATAAATGATGGCTTTATAGGTTTTATTTGGCGTTAAAAAATTTAATTTTATTTCAGAAATCCTCGAATTTTCATCAGTTATGGCTCCTAAAAACCATTTTTCTGAATTTTTAGCTTTTCGAGCTACGGTTAAATAATCGCCTGGTTCGGCTTCAAGATATTTTGATTCTTGCCAATCAACAGCTACATCTTTAATGAATTGAAAGGCATCACTATATTTTTCGTAATTTTCAGGTAAATCGGCAGCCATTTGCAAAGGCGAATACATTGTTACATAAAGTGCCAATTGTTTTGTTAAGGTTGTATGCACTTGAGTCGACTTTGATTTATCATAAACATTCATTTTTATTTCAAAAATCCCAGGTGTATAATCCATTGGACCGCCTAAAAGTCTTGTAAAAGGCAAAATGGTTTCGTGCATTGGAGGGTTTCCAACACTCCAAGCATTAAATTCGTTACCTCGAGCGGCTTCGGCAGCAATATAATTTGGATAAGTTCGTGAATATCCCGTTGGTCGAGAGCTTTCGTGAGAATTAACCATTATTTTAAAATCGGCTGCACGCTGGGCTACAAAATTGTAATGATTTACCATAGTTTGCCCATCATGAAACTCTCCACGAGGTATAATTCGACCCACATAACCCGTTTTAACTGCTGTATAATCAAATTTTTTCATCAAACTAAAAGCTCTATCTAAATTACGCTCATAATTTGCAACCGAGCCCGAAGTTTCATTGTGCATAATCATTTTAATTCCTTTTGCTTTAGCGTAATCATTAACTTCTTTTAAATTGAAATCGGGATAAGGTGTAACAAAATCGAATACGTTTTCTTTCCAATTTCCAAACCAATCCTCCCAGCCTACATTCCAACCTTCTACTAAAACGCCGTCAAACCCATTTTTTGCTGCAAAATCAATATATTTTTTGGTGTTTTCGGTTGTAGCTCCGTGTATTCCAGATGGGTTTAACTCGCTATTATTTTGAGCATTTTGTGAGCCAGAATAATCCCAAGTTGATTTTCCTACATGCATTTCCCACCAAATTCCAACATATTTCATAGGCTTAATCCAAGAAGTGTCTTCAATTTTAGAAGGTTCGTTCAAATTCAGAATCATTTTTGAACTTACAATATCTCTAGCATCATCACTCACCAATATTGTTCGCCAAGGAGTAACTGCCGGTGTTTGTAAATACGCTTTATCACCTAATGCATTTGGAACTAAATGGGAAATTAATTTATAATCATTTGGAATTAAATCCAAGTGCATAACTGGATAATTTACTACGG
>JAYUFJ010000294.1:0-1626 GCA_043738775.1 Flavobacterium sp.
AGCATCAAAACTAACTGTTGAATATCCGTTTTTCAAAAATTCATCTGCTATTTTAAATAATTGAGTTCCACGCCCCGACCAACCGTGAACCAATAAAACCTTTTTATCAAATTTCCCATATTGATAAACTACTATTTCTTTATTTATAGTTGGGACTAATACTTTTTTTTGGTTACTATTTTCATTCATGTAAAATTCACGCTTTGGTAACTTGTATTTTATTGGAGTACCAAATAATTTAGCAGCAAATAGCATTGCAAGTTTTGGAGAAATAAACTGTAAAAATTTTGCAAATAGCAGAATTGACTTCGGAATTTTCAATGGTTAAGGCTTTTTAAAGTAAATTATTATCAATCTAATAAAATTTAACGCAATTTACAACAATTACTTTTTTTTTTATATATTTCGGTTCATAAAAAAATCTAAATATGTTAAACCAAAGAAGGGTAATCATTGAAAACGTATTACCACAATTAGATAATGGTCAATTTTTTATTAAACGAATTGTAGGACAATATGTGAATGTTACTGCAGATGTTTTTTCTGACGGGCACGATGTTATGGAAGCCGTAGTACAATTTAAACACGAAAAAGATAAAAAATGGAGCGAAATTCGAATGAATCAAAATTCGAACGATTCTTTTGAAGCTACTTTTAATGTTGACAAACAAGGGTATTATTTTTATTTTGTTGAGTCTTGGATAGATTATGCTTTAAATTGGCAATACGGAATTGGAAAAAAAATTGCCGATAATCAATATGTAAAATCTGAATTACTTGAAGGAATTGATTATTTAAAAGCACTTTTTACTAAAGTTTCAGCATCAGAAAAAAAATATCTACAAGAATTATCTAAACTTTTTTCCGATGAAAAGAATTATGATAAAGCAATTCAAGAAGCAGTTTCTAATAATTTGAATACAATTTTTAAAAATAATCCTGTAAAATTTTTAGCCAATCAATCTCCGGAATTGAAAGTTTATGTTGACAGAAAAAAAGCACTTTTTAGTACTTGGTACGAATTTTTTCCTCGTTCGGCTTCACGTGATGCAGGTAAACATGGCACTTTTAATGATTGTGAAAAATTATTGCCAAGAGTAGCAAAAATGGGTTTTGACACGTTATATTTTCCACCAATTCATCCTATTGGTGAAGTAAATCGAAAAGGAATTAATAATGCAACAAATGCCAATCCTAACGATGTAGGTTCTCCTTGGGGAATAGGCTCAAAACACGGAGGACACAAGTCAACACATCCCGAATTGGGTACAATTGACGAGTTTATTTCGTTAGTTAAAGCGGCCAAAAAATTGGATATTGAAATTGCCATAGATTTCGCTTTGCAATGCGCACCCGATCATCCTTATGTGAAAGAATTTCCGCAATGGTTCAAATGGCGACCAGACGGAACTGTGCAATATGCCGAAAATCCGCCAAAGAAATATCAAGATATTTTACCTATTTATTATGAAAGTGATGATTGGAAAAATTTATGGAAAGAATTGCTAGATGTAGCACTTTTTTGGATAGAAAAATGCGATATTAAAGTTTTTAGAGTCGATAATCCACATACGAAACCATTTTACTTTTGGGGCTGGTTAATTTCCGAAATTAAGAAAAAGCATC
>JAYUFJ010000295.1:0-1625 GCA_043738775.1 Flavobacterium sp.
TGGACTAAAATCTATTTCAGGTTTTTGTATTACAAAATCTTGAATTTTAGATGCAATTAACCCAGATGTTGCAGTATTTATTGCTAAAAGTGTAATTAAAAGACTTATGATATTTGTTTGTAAATAAGTAAATAAGAATGTTGAATTTAAAACATTACCAATTGTTGTTATCGCGAGAGCGATAACAAAAAAGAAAGATATGTTTTTTAAATTTTTCATTCTTGTACAATTGTTTGGTACAGTTTAATTACTTGTTCAGCTGGTCCTTCAATGTCTAATTCACGTACTTGTAAAATTACAGGATTTTCTTTTGTGTTTAGTTGTTTTCTTATGTTTTTAACTTTTAGTTTGATACTTCCAGCTCCATTTGAAGTGTAATCAACTAATCCTTCTATGTTTTTGTTTGATTTATCAATGTTGTCTAAAGTTCCTTTTTCAGGTGCTTTTATTGAAATTTGACTTTCGTGACTATTTACATTATCGGCAAAATTTTTAAAAACTTCAGGAAGAGATTTAGAAATGTTTGCCAAATTTGGTTTGATAAATTGAAAATTTATATAAGTTATTTCTTTTTTATGTTTACCAACAAATTCCCAAAAATTTACTGAATCAAAAAGTTGCTCTATTTCAATGTTTAATCCTGCATATAATAATTCACTTCTAAAGATTTTCTTTAAAATATTTTTTACAACGTCTGGATTACTAAATGCTTCAATGTTATCACTAATTGCTATTTTTTGAACAGTTGAGTCATTATTTATAATTACATAAACATAAGGTTCATTATCAACAACAAGATTTTCAAAATTTTGCGTTATTGTAGTTGTTTTCTTTTGAGCTATTTTAAAAAGATAAAAACCATTTTGACTATGTTCAAGTTTTAATGGATGATTATTATTTTTTGATTTGATTAAGTTGTCTAAAGTGTTTCCAAAAAATTCATTCTTTTTTGCTTTAATCTCTTCGTAACTTAATGATTTGTTTTCAAACAATTCTATTTGTTTACTCTTGGAATCTAATGGTAATAGATGGTATCTATAAATATGAAAATTGATAAGTTTATTTTCCATTTAGTGGTTTTTTAAAATTGTTGCTAACGTTCCGCCGCTTCTCGTCAGTTGCGAACTTCGGAACGAATTATTTTCTGTTAAAGATAAAAATTCTTGCGAAACGTGAACGTGAACTTACCACAAAATTCGCAATTGCGAGAAACGGCTGTTAGCCGTTGTTTTTTTATAGATTTTTAATTTCGAAATAATCGGACAAGAAGTTTACGCGACTATGAAAAAATGTATTATTATATTTTTCTGTTTCAGTATTAACCACAAATTCATCAAGTAAAATTCTCTTTTGGTTCTTATTCAGCTTATTCCAAACCTTTGGGGAAAAGAACGTGTTTTCACAATTTGCAATAATTAGTGAAGTAATTGCTTTTTCTAATTCAACAGATTCAAGTTCTTTTAATTCGTCTAATAAATTTTTTCCATTTTTATCGTCTGTAAAAACTGCAAGAATTACAAAGGTTGTTGTTTTATCTGGCAGAAAAGTTAATATTGGTTGCGACCAAGGTTCATTTGGGTTTAAATGAACTTGAATCTGTTGAATTAGAAAAAGCAATTACTTCA
>JAYUFJ010000296.1:0-1625 GCA_043738775.1 Flavobacterium sp.
GGCGTTGCAGGAATAAAAGTAGTCATATCCAAAGCCATTCTACCAAAATTCTCAGGATGAAAACCATCTACATCCTTACTTGGGTCTATTGCCATCAACACTTTTTGAGTATCAATTTGATCTGGTAAAGGCAATTGTACTATAAAACCATCAATATTGTCGTCTTGGTTTAGTTTTTTTATTTTTTTTAATAATTCAGTTTCCGAGGTTGTACTTGGCATTTTAATTAAAGTTGACTCAAAACCAACCAACTCACAAGCACGCACTTTATTTGCTACATAAGTCATACTTGCACCATCGCTACCTACAATAATTGCTGCCAAATGCGGCACTTTTTCATTGTTGGCTTTCATTAAATTAACTTCAATTGCAATTTCAGCTTTTATATCTGCTGCTGTTTTTTTTCCGTCAAGTAGTATCATTTTTTTTGTTTTGAGGTTAAAAGAAAAAAGGTTTAAACTTTCAAAAAATCGAAACTTTAAACCTTTAATTTTTTTATTTCATATTGCCCATCATTCGCATCATATTTTTTCCACCTGGACCTTGCATCATTTTCATCATTTTACTCATTTGTTCAAACTGCTTTAAAAGCTGATTGATTTGTTCTACTTTGGTTCCAGAACCTTTAGAAATTCTAATTTTTCGCTTGGCGTCGAGCAAATTGGGTTTACTTCTTTCTTTAGGAGTCATTGAATGAATAATAGCTTCTATATGTTTAAAAGCATCGTCTTCAATTTCAACATCTTTCATTGCTTTTGATGCTCCAGGAATCATTCCGACCAAGTCTTTCATACTTCCCATTTTTTTTATTTGCTGAATTTGGGATAAAAAGTCGTCAAAACCAAATTCATTTTTTGCAATTTTTTTCTGTAATTTTCTTGCTTCATTTTCGTCATATTGCTCTTGTGCTCTTTCTACCAAAGACACAACATCTCCCATTCCAAGGATTCGTTCGGCCATACGTTCTGGATAAAAAACATCAATTGCATCCATTTTTTCGCCAGTTCCAATAAATTTTATAGGTTTGTTTACAACCGATTTTATTGATATTGCAGCTCCACCACGAGTATCACCGTCAAGTTTAGTTAAAATTACTCCATCAAAATTTAAACGATCATTAAAAGCTTTTGCGGTATTTACGGCATCTTGACCCGTCATTGCATCAACAACAAATAAGGTTTCGTTGGGTTTTATAGCTGCATGTACATTTGCAATTTCAGTCATCATTTCTTCGTCAACAGCCAATCGACCAGCTGTATCAACAATAACAACATTAAAACCGTTTGCTTTGGCATAGGCAATAGCATTTTCTGAAATATGTACTGGGTTTTTAGTATCTGGCTCGGCATAAACCTCAACTCCTATTTGACCACCAACAACTTGCAATTGAGTTATTGCCGCTGGACGATAAATATCACAGGCAACCAAGAGTGGTTTTTTATTTTTTTTTGTTTTTAAATAATTAGCTAGTTTTCCAGAAAAAGTTGTTTTACCAGAACCTTGCAATCCCGACATTAAAATGACCGTAGGGTTACCCGAAAGATTTACTCCTGCTGCATCACCGCCCATTAATAAGGCTAGTTCGTCTTTAACTATTTTTACCATTAATTGGCTTGGTTGAAGCG
>JAYUFJ010000297.1:0-1621 GCA_043738775.1 Flavobacterium sp.
GAAAGTGGCAAAATCATTGGAACAATACTTGGCATTTTATAAAACAAAAATTTCAAAATCATTACAAAATCCAAATCTTTTCCAGCCAATTCGGATATAAAAAGCCAAACAACTTGTAATGTGAATATGAAAAACAAAATTACAAATACCGTAGTAAATGTAATTATGAATGATTTTAATAGATATTTATCTAATATTTTCAAGGCAATTAATCGAGTTTGTTAATGTAGTATTTTGGATATTTACTTGCTACAAAAGTAAACTGATTTTGTGGTAAAGGCTGGTTGATTTTGAAAGAATTAACAGTTAAAGTAGTTTTTGTACCATTTTTACTTACTTCTATTAAATTATAAATTGTTTTTGTCTGAATATCAATTCCTAACAAAATTTCTTTACGTTGATCTTTCGGATTGATTGGGTCTAACTTAATGTATTGAATTTTTCTACCCCTAACATCTTGTAAATCATCCCACTCAAAACGATAACCAATGTTAAAAAAAGTCAATAGTTTTGACGGTGTTATTGCTTTTGAGTCAGAATCATTGGCACTTGAAATTGTAACTTCTTCATCTTCTGGGTTAATAGTGTAGATTTTTTTTCCGTCGTAAATTTTAGTTACTCCCATCAAGTTTAAAACATATTTATTTCCGTCAAGTGTAACGTTTCCTTTACTTTCTTGGTTTACGTTTTCTTTAGCATTATTTAATGAGTATTTAAAATCGATAACAATATTATCGTAACTTTTAATTTTTTCGGTAACATCATCCAGTAAATCTTTAGCACGTTTATCTTGTGCATTAACTGATAATCCTATTAAAATTAAAAATATAATGCCTAATTTTTTCATCTTATTCTTGATTGTTTTCATTGTTAAAAAATTGTTCCAAGGCTAGCAAATCGGGCATATTAACATTTCGTGCTTTACTGCCTTCAAATGGTCCAACAATTCCTGCAGCCTCTAATTGATCAATCAATCGGCCTGCTCGATTGTAGCCCAACTTGAGCTTTCTTTGCAATAATGATGCCGAACCTTGTTGAGATGTAACAATTATTTCTGCTGCGTCTCTAAAAAGACTATCCCTATCGGAAATATCCATATCTAATTTCACACTTTCATTTTCTCCAACATACTCTGGTAATAAGTAAGCTGTGGCGTAAGCTTTTTGTGAACCAATAAAATCAACAATTTTTTCTACCTCAGGCGTATCAACAAATGCACATTGCACACGAACTAAATCATTACCGTTAGTATATAACAAATCGCCACGACCAATTAATTGATCGGCTCCTTGGGTATCCAAAATAGTTCGTGAATCAATTTTTGATATTACTCGAAATGCTATTCGAGCAGGGAAATTTGCTTTAATCATTCCCGTAATTACGTTTACCGATGGGCGTTGTGTAGCAATAATTAAATGAATTCCGATGGCACGAGCCAATTGTGCCAAACGAGCAATAGGAATTTCAACTTCTTTCCCTGCGGTCATAATTAAATCGGCAAATTCATCAACAACAAGTATAATATAGGGTAAAAATTGGTGTCCGTGTTCCGGATTTAATTTTCTAGCTTTAAATTTATCATTATATTCTTTAATGTTACGCACCATTGCATCTTTAAGCA
>JAYUFJ010000298.1:0-12739 GCA_043738775.1 Flavobacterium sp.
ACCTCTGTAAACAACATTCATTTTATCAGCAGAGATATTTGCTGAGTTTGGACGAGGAACTACAACGTATTTACCTTCAAATTTTAATGGTACAGGTTTTCCGTCTTCCATAAAAGTAAATTGTCCATTAATACTTTGCTCTCCAACTGTTCCAGCAGTCATTGATATAACTGCTTGTCCATTTACAATTTTACCAGGACCAACAAAGCTTGTTGGTTTAGTATTTTCATCATATCGACCAAGTACTACTTTACCAGTTACTGTTTCTCCTTGAAAATAGGCACTTTTATCTAAAACAACAAGCGCTGTATAATTTTTCATTGAGGCTGCACTAACGGCAGATGAACCCAAAAGATTATTATAACTATCAAATTCTGCTTTTTTAATATCATTTTGCCAAGCAGTTAATTTAGCCAAAGAGGCAATTGCTGGAAAATGTTCAAAATGATACGACAAATATTTTTTTGTTATGCCTTCACTATCTTTAACATCAGCGGTATTGAATTTCGATTCAATATCCTTAATAACTGGAGTAAGTTTTGAAGCTAATGTTGGCTCAGAAGCTACTGCTGCTTTCATATCAGCAACATACTTATTCATAGTGCTTACAATTGTAGTACCTTTTGATGAATAATTATCTCCTTTAAACCAAGTTTCATCAATGTGAGGACCTTTATCCATAGCTTCGTATGGTAATTTGCCAGTTTCTTTATCAATTTCAACTCCATTAGTAGCATCAGATTTCAAAGTACCTACATAATCATAAAATTCATTTGAGATTTTTGAAATTTTATCAGCTGCATTTTTAGCAGATCCATAAAGTCCAGCATTCTCTGAACCTTTTAGATCAATTGTTGCAAGCAATTTCTTATTGTTTTCTATGGACGCACTATTTGCACTATCAAATTTTTCGTTCATCAATCCAAAAGCAGACAAAACTTCTTTGGACATATTTAAAGCCAACATTGCGATAAAAACCAAGTACATTAGGTTTATCATCTTCTGTCTAGGGGTTAATTTTCCTCCTGCCATTTTTTCTAATTAGTTTAGTTAGTTAATTTAATAAATTTTAGTTAAATAACTAATTATCCTTTATTACCCATTGCAGACAACATTCCACCATAAACATTATTCAATGTAGATAGATTAGATGTTAATGATTGCATTTGATCTTTCAATTTAAGGTTGTTTTCAGCTACTTCAGCATTTACTGCAACGTGTTTTTCTGCACTTTGCAATTGTACTTTGTATAAACCATTTAATGATTCCATATGTCCAGCAGCATTGTTCATTTCTTCAGCATATTTTTTGGTCGAATTAACGGCATCTACTGATGGGGCTATACCTTTTGCAGCAGCTTCAAAGTTTTTGATACTATTTCCTAAACTTGACATTAACTCACTATCAATTTTAGCATCTTTCAACATTGCGTCTAATTTTTGAGACAATAGTCCTTGAGGGTCTTCTTTTTTTGTTTTATCTTTTGCTGCTCCACCAGCCAATTCTGGATAAACTAATTCCCAATCTAAATCTTTATCTGGAGCATCAAATGCTGATAATGCAAAAATAAATGCTTCTGTTAGCAAACCAACAATAAGCATTAAACTTGCTCCAGCCCAGTGCTGAATTTTGAAAAGTGCTCCAACGATTACAACTGCTGCACCCATTCCGTAGGCGAAATTCATAACTTTTTTAGGTAATAATGCCATAATAATAATTTTTAGTTAGTTAATTTAGTTAAGTTTAATATTTAAAGTTTTACTGCTTTTTTTGTTTTTCCGGTAACTTGAGTTCCCATATAATCTTGTACAGTTCTAAAACCAATGTAGCTTCTTGCTGTGTCTTGGTATTCAAAATCACGTGTACTTACTTGTAACATATAAGACACATCTTTCCAAGAACCTCCGCGAACTACTTTTCGTTTGTTTGTAACATCTTGTACATTTGGGTTCATTGTTGATACGTATTCGTACGATGCAGGATCATATGAAGAGTCAGTCCACTCCGAAACATTACCTGCCATATTGTAAAGGTTGTATCCATTTGCTCCGTAAGCATTTGCTTCCACTGTGTACAAGGCTTTGTCAGCAGCGTAATCACCACGATTAGGTTTAAAGTTGGCTAAAAAACAACCACGGTCATTTTTAGTATATGGGCCACCCCAAGGATATGTTGCAGATTCTAATCCTCCACGAGCAGCATATTCCCATTCAGCTTCGGTAGGTAAACGAAAGGTGTTGATCATATCTTGTCCTTTTCGTTTTTTTATGTAGGTGTTTTTGTTTAAAGTTCTCCAAGCACAAAATGCTTTTGCTTGCATCCAATTTACACCAACAACAGGATAATTGCTGTAAGCTTGATGCCAAAAATAGTCATTATGCATAGGTTCGTTATAAGAATAAGAATAATCTTTTATCCAAACTGTTGTATCTGGGTAAATTTTTGTTTGTTCTGTTTTAATAAATGTAGAACGTTTACCTACTTTAGCTTTCGCTGCTTTTTGAATGTCCATCCAAGTGTATCTGAATTTCAATTTATTCACGTCAATTGTTCTTAAACCATTAAAAGATTCAGCTGCTGGTAAATACATAGAATCCATTACTTCAGTGTAATATTCATCTGGGTATTTTGAAGTGCTTCCTGCTAACTTGATTTTATGATTTAATTTTTTGTTGGCATAAGGATCTTCCGTTGTACCTGGAGTTCCATAATTTTCATACATATATTTGTCATATGGAGTCATTTTTGCAGGGTCAGAATTTGCAAATGCATATTGATTTATGCTACCACTTGATTTACCTGTAGACTTTGCTCCAGTTGTAGCTGGTTTCCCTCCTGCGGCAGGGGTTCCACCTCCACCTACTTCATCTGCTAAAATTGCTAGTCGGGTTCTTATTGTTGAATCTTTAACCCATTCTACAAATTGTCTGTATTCACTATTTGTGATTTCTGTTTCATCCATGTAAAATGAACGAACTGTTACAGTTTTAGTTGGAGCGTCTTGCACATTGGCTAAATCATCATCTGATTTCCCCATAATGAAGGCACCACCTGGTACAAGAGTCATTCCAAAAGGCTTTTCTGGATTCCATTTTTTTCCTTTAACTCCTACTAATTCACCTTTATCGCTTGAGCGACCGCAACTAATAAGCAATGTTAAAACGGAAGTAAGTGCAATTAACTTTTTCATGTATCTACGGGTTAATTTTTAAATCTTTTATTTTAGGGTGTAAACCTATTTAAAATATTTTACAAAAACAATTTTTTTTTAAGTTTTTGAGTTAATAATATTGTTTTCGAGTGGATAATTTATTTTAGATAATAATTGTAAGTAATATCTTATAATTCGATTATAGTATAAAACCTTTTATTCAATTCTTTTTCGTTGCCATTTCCACCAACGTTCGGGAAACTCATTATTACAGGCAGATAAATAATCTTCATAACTGCAAGGTAATAACGTATTTTTTTTTATTTTAGTATTACTAGGATTAATTTCAAATATTTCTATCCACCAACGATTACTTAAATTGCTTTTTAAAAAAATAATATCTTCATTTTCAGAGGCAACAATATATCTTGAATAGTTTTCTTTACTTCCAAATGGATACTCATTAGATCTAAAATTTACACCTTCAATAAAATACCATATTATTTGACTTATTAATGGGGTTTCATTGATTGAGGTACCATAATTAAATATTCCAAATGAAGTTAATCTGTCACTAATTCCAGCATATCTTGCTAATGCGCAAATTTCTTTACCACTAAATCCATTTGGCTCAAAAAAGGCTTGATTTCCGGAATCGGATGATTTAACACTTGATAAATCGAAGATTACCAAATCGGCATCCCTAAAAACTGGTTCTGCAATCGAAATGTTATGTGATACATCTCCTAAACGATAAGCATCAAAATATAATTTTTCAATTAAATCAATTTCTTCTTGGGAATTGTAATAGGTTTGATAACCAATATTGCTAAAATTAAATAGATTGTTAGGCTCATCCACAATAATTCTAGTAAGGTAGGAATTTTTAGAAACGTTTTCATTTTCTTTACCAAAATCGAATTTATTGTCAACAGAAACTAAGTTAACCATTTGGTCTAGATTATCATACGATCGATACAAGGCATAAGTTAAATCTTGAGTTCCACCTATAATTACTGGGATTATGTTTTTTTTAATTAAACTAGAAACTATGTTTTGCAATGCAAAAAAGGTATCTTCTTTTGTGTTTCCTGCTAAAATATCGCCCAAATCGGAAATTTGTGTTGTCCAATTACCTGGAGATAATTCATATAATTTTTCACGGATTTTTGAAAAATCCATTTGTTTAATAAATTGATCTTCGTCACGATTCTCTTGAACTCCAATTAAAGCAATTTTTACATATTCTAAATTTGGAAATTCATTTTCGGTATGGGCAATAATTTTACTCCCCAAGCTTTGAGAAGAAAGACTTTCTTTGAATGAAAGTAACTCGTTTGATATTGGTTTTAGAAAATCGAATTCCATATTTTTTGCCCAAATCTTTTGAAAGATGGGGTAGCAGTGATTTTTAATTTATTTTATTTATTTTTTATTGAGGTTTTCTTTGCAACGACTTTTTTCTTAGCGGGTGCTTTTTTTGGAGTAACTTTCTTGGCTGGTGATTTTTTTTCAATCATTTCTTGCACTTGTTCTAATGTTAGCTTTGTTGCGTCAACATCTTTGTTTAATTCAATTTTGATTTTACCTTTTGTAATAACTGATCGTCCCCAACGAGCTTTTTCAACCAAAATTCCCTCAGCTTCCCAATTATGCAAAACTTTATCTATGTTTTTCTGTAGTTTGTCTTCAATCAATTCTTCAATATCTTGTTGGGACAAATTATCAAAATTATATTTTTTACTAACATTTATAAAAGTTCCATTCCATTTAATAAAGGGGCCAAATCGACCGGTTCCTTTTTGAACACCTTCTCCTTTGTAAACTGCTATTGGTGCATCGGCAAGCATTTTTTCATCAATAATAACTTGTGCTCTTTCCAATGTTACGTCCAATGGTTCTTCGCCACGAGGCAAGGAAACGAATACTTTACCGAAACGGACAAATGGACCATAACGGCCAATTGCTACTTCGACTTCTTCTCCTTGGTAAGAGCCTAAACTTTTGGGCAATAAAAACAAGTTTAATGCCTCTTCTAATGAAATTGTTCCAATATTTTGTTCAGCCCTAAGACTTGCGAATTTTTTATCTTCATCTTCAGCATTTCCTATTTGAGCCATTGGTCCAAATTTGCCTAATCGTACCAAAACGGTTTTTCCACTTTCGGGATGTTTTCCTAAAATTCTTTCACCAGATTCTCGGTCTGCATTATCGGCAACATCTTTTACATTTGGATGAAATTTATCGTAAAACTCTTGCATCATTTTACTCCAGTCAATATTTCCTTCGGCAATTTCGTCAAAATCTTGTTCAACTTTTGCAGTAAAATTATAATCCAAAATATTTCCGAAATTTTTAACTAAAAAGTCGGTTACAATATTGCCAATATCTGTTGGAACTAATTTTCCTTTATTAGACCCTGTTTTTTCGGTTAACATTTTATCCGAAACTTTGCTTGATTCTAATTTTAGTTGAGTATATTTACGTTCTATGCCTTCTAAAGTTCCTTTTTCAACATAGCTACGATTGATAATTGTAGATATTGTTGGCGCATAGGTTGATGGTCGTCCGATGCCTAATTCTTCTAATTTTTTAACTAAAGAAGCTTCGGTATAACGAGCTGGTGCTTGTGAGAAACGTTCGGTTGCAGTAATATAATTATTTTGCAATTTTTCGTTCACTTTCATTGCTGGCAACATTCCATCTTGTTCTTCATCATCGTCATCATTTCCTTCTAAATATACTTTTAAAAAGCCTTCAAACTTGATTACTTCGCCAGAGGCTGTAAATAATTCTTGATGATTATTGGCTTGAATTTTCACATTGGTACGTTCCAATTCTGCATCGGACATTTGTGATGCTAGAGTTCGTTTCCAAATTAAATCGTACAAACGGGCTTGGTCTCGTTCAATATCAACAGTATGTCGAGACATATCAGTAGGACGAATCGCTTCGTGGGCTTCTTGTGCGCCTTTGCTTTTGTTTACAAATGTTCGAGGTTTTGAAAATGATGCACCATAAGAACGAATAATCTCGGCTTGGGCTGCTTCCATTGCGTCTTTAGAAAGGTTGACACTGTCTGTTCTCATGTAAGTAATCAATCCAGCTTCGTACAAGCGTTGTGCCAATTGCATTGTAATTCCAACCGGAAAATACAATTTACGTGCGGCTTCTTGTTGTAATGTTGATGTTGTAAAAGGGCCTGTAGGCGATTTTTTGGTAGGTTTTGTCTCTAAATCGGCTATATTATATGTTGTTCCGATGTTTTTATTTAAAAAATTTTCAGCTTCTTTTTTGGAATTGAAATTTTTTGGCAATTTGGCTTTGAACGATTTTCCTGCTTCGGTAACAAATTCGCCAACAATAGAGTAGGAGCCTTGGGTGTTAAAATTTTGAATTTCGCGTTCGCGTTCAACCAAAAGTCGGACAGAAACTGATTGAACTCTACCTGCGGATAAACCGCCTTTAATTTTGCGCCATAAAACGGGCGACAATTCGTAACCCACTAATCTGTCCAAAACGCGACGAGCTTGTTGGGCATTGACTAAATTATAATCAATATCACGTGGATTTTCGATTGCTTTTAAAATGGCAGTTTTGGTAATTTCATGAAAAACAATTCGTTTTGTTTTACTTTTAGTAAGTTGCAATTCTTCGGACAAATGCCACGAAATTGCTTCTCCTTCACGGTCTTCATCGGAGGCTAACCAAACTGTTTCGGCTTTTTTGGCTAGTGCTTTTAGTTTGGCAACCAATGCCTTTTTGTCGGCAGATACTTCGTATTTAGGTTTGAATCCATTTTCAACATCTACCCCAATTTCTTTACTGGGTAAATCGGCAATATGACCATAACTTGACTCGACCTGAAAATCGGGACCTAAAAATTTCTCGATTGTTTTTGCTTTTGCTGGTGATTCAACTATTACTAAATTCTTTGCCATTTACATTTATATTTTATGTCGCAAAAGTATTTAATTTTTTTTAATAATCGTTTTTTGAATTAATTTTTTGAAAAAATTGGTTTTTGTTTCTGAATACTGATTTTAATTTTCAAAAGTTTTAAAATCAAAACAGAAGGTTACAATTAACATCACAAGCCATAACCTTATGGTAACAGCATCCCTCGCTTTTTTTGCGAGGATATAGTGGACAGGAAATAGTTTCAAATAAAAAAATAAGTTAAAAAAAATATGACACATTGTCATACTTTGAAATTTGTGTTATATTTGCATTTGAAACCCAAAATTTGTTATGGAAAAAACATTTGATGAAAACCAACAAGGAGAAAGTTTGGTTTTAAATCATAAACCCGAGAATACCAAAAAACTTTTCATAGAAAGTTATGGTTGTGCTATGAATTTTTCCGATTCGGAAATTGTAGCTTCTATTCTTGCCGATGGCGGTTATAACACCACCAATATTCTTGAAGAAGCCGATTTGGTTTTGGTAAATACGTGTTCTATTCGTGACAAAGCGGAGCAAACCATTCGTAAACGTTTGGAGAAATACAATGCCGTAAAACGCGAAGTAAACACAAAAATGAAAGTTGGTGTTTTGGGCTGTATGGCAGAACGATTGAAAGAAAAATTTTTAGACGAAGAAAAGATTGTTGACCTTGTTGTTGGCCCAGATGCGTACAAAGATTTACCAAATTTACTTGCCGAAGTCGAAGAAGGAAGAGATGCTATAAATGTAATTTTGAGCAAAGAAGAAACCTATGGAGACATTTCGCCAGTTCGGTTAATGAGTAATGGAATTACGGCTTTAGTATCAATTACACGTGGTTGCGATAATATGTGTACGTTTTGTGTGGTGCCATTTACTCGTGGGCGTGAGCGCAGTCGTGAGCCGCAAAGTATAATGAGTGAAATTGGGGTTTTGTGGAATAAAGGTTATAAGGAAATTACGCTTTTGGGTCAAAATGTGGATAGTTATTTGTGGTACGGTGGAGGTTTGAAAAAAGATTTTATTAACGCCAGCGAAATGCAAAAGGCTACAGCTGTGAATTTTGATACTTTACTAGAAATGGTTGCTATTGGATTTCCTAAAATGAGAATTCGTTTTTCAACTTCAAACCCTCAAGATATGCACGAGAGTGTATTGCATATAATTGCAAAACATCAAAATATTTGCAAGCACATACACTTGCCAGTTCAATCGGGAAGTAATCGTATTTTGAAAGAAATGAACCGTTTGCATACTCGCGAAGAATATATGATGCTGATTGAAAAAATAAGAAAAATCATTCCGAATTGTTCCATAAGCCAAGATATGATTGCAGGTTTTCCTACAGAAACCGAAGAAGATCACAAAGATACTTTGAGTTTAATGGAATTTGTGAAATACAATTTCGGTTATATGTACAGCTATTCCGAACGCCCAGGAACACTTGCGGGACGCAAAATGAAAGACGATGTATCGGAAGAAACCAAAGCCAGAAGATTGCAAGAAATTGTAGATTTACAACAAAAACACGCTTGGCTTCGCAATGAGGAATTTATTGGGCAAACGGTAGAAGTTTTGGTTGAAAAAGTATCAAAAAAATCGGTAGCTGAATTTTCAGGACGCAATTCGCAAAGCATTACGGTGGTTTTTCCTAGAGAAAATTATCAAATTGGGGATTTTGTAAATGTAAAAATTGAAAGTTGTACTAGTGGAACCTTGAAGGGAAATGCGGTTGGTTTGAGTGAAATGAATTAGAAAATAGCCACAGATTAAAAATATTTTCACAGATTATTTTTTAAACTCTTTGTAATCTATTTATTTTGTTGCAAAAATTTAAAATAATTATGGACGGTTACAGACAAGAAGAAACTTATAAAATTATAGGAATTTGCTTGGAAGTTCATAGAAATTTGGGTTCAGGATTATTAGAAATAATTTATAAAGATGCCCTAGAAATTGAATTTACAGATAATCAAATACCTTTTGAAAGAGAAAAAGAGTTTGCAATTGAATATAAAAGTAAAATTTTGCCACATAAATTTTATGTAGATTTTGTCGTTAATGGAGATATAATCCTAGAAGTTAAAGCTGTTAAAGAATTTTCTAACGAGCATATTGCGTAAGTAATAAATTATTTAAAACTTGCTGATTCTGAAATTGGTTTATTAGTAAATTTTCAAACTAAATCACTACAATATGAAAGATATGTTCTATAATACAATAACGAAATCTGTGAAAATCTTTTTAATCTGTGGCTAATAAATTATGGAAACAATACAATCTATAAAACAACGATTTGAAATTATTGGGAATGACCCAAAACTGAATCGTGCTATTGAAAAAGCAATTCAGGTTGCCCCAACTGATATTTCGGTTTTGGTGGCAGGAGAAAGTGGTGTTGGAAAAGAAAATATTCCAAGAATAATTCATTCACTTTCACATAGAAAACACGGTAAATACATTGCTGTAAACTGTGGTGCCATTCCAGAAGGCACCATTGATAGCGAACTTTTTGGTCACGAAAAGGGGGCGTTTACAGGTGCTACAGGTACTCGCGAAGGTTATTTTGAAGTGGCCGATGGAGGAACTATATTTTTGGACGAAGTAGGCGAATTACCATTAACAACCCAAGTGCGACTACTACGTGTTTTAGAAAATGGCGAATTCATAAAAGTCGGTTCAAGCCAAGTCCAAAAAACGAATGTGAGAATTGTAGCAGCAACCAACGTAAATTTATTTGACGCAATCGAAAAAGGAAAATTCCGTGAAGATTTGTATTATCGTTTAAGCACGGTTGATATTGTATTGCCTTCATTACGAGACAGAAAAGATGATATTCACTTGCTTTTTAGAAAATTTGCAGCCGATTTTGCTCATAAATATAAAATGCCACCTTTAAAATTAGATGATTCAGCTGTATTAGTTTTACAAAAATTTCGCTGGAGTGGAAATATTCGTCAGTTGCGAAATGTTGCAGAACAAATTTCGGTTTTAGAAACAAAAAGAGATATTTCGGGAAACACTTTATTATCCTATTTACCAACCGAAAGAAGCGGATTAACAATTGTAGGAAAAAAATCGGAAAGTGATTTTAGCACCGAACGCGATATTTTATACAAAGTACTTTTTGATATGAAAAGTGATTTACACGATTTAAAAAAACTAACTTTGGAGCTTTTGCAAAACGGAAGTGCCAATGTACAAGAAGTTAATAAAAATTTAATTAAAAAAGTATTTGGTCAAGACGAAAAAGGAGTTGCATTAATTGATGAAAACCATCGCTTGGAAGCAAAATATCAAAAAAATAACGATGATAATCAAGAGGAATTTGATGATGACGATAATGAAAACAATGAATATCTTGATGCAGAAACGATTGACGAAAAAGAACAATTAAGCCTTGAAGCTAAAGAAATTGAACTTATTATAAAATCATTGGATCGAAATAATAATAAACGAAAAGCCGCTGCCGACGAACTCGGAATTTCTGAAAGAACATTGTATCGAAAAATAAAACAATACGATTTGTAAAATCACTCAAATTAGTTATAAATATCTAAAAAAAACTTTTAAATCATCATCTTCAATTTTTTTAAAATAAAATGAAAAAAATAAAATACATTTTACTAATTAGTATTGCCTTAACAGTCAATAGTTGTGGCGTTTATAACTTTACTGGAACAGGGAAAATTGATGCCAAAACCTTTCAAGTAAATCGTTTTCAAAACAATGCCGTTTTAATTGAGCCTGGAATTGATAGAATTTTTACTAATAAATTACAAGAACGAATTCAAAGTCAAACCAATTTAAGTTTAACCAACGCCAATGGCGACTTAGTTTATGAAGGAGAAATTACAGATTATCGAGTTACACCAACCACAGCAACTGCCGATCAAACTGCAGCTCAAAACCGATTGACAATATACATAAACGTTAGGTTTACCAATAAAAAAAATGAAAAAGACAATTTTGAAAAAAAATTCACTCACTTTTACGATTTTAAAGGTACCGAGCAGCTAACTGGTTCTATTTTAAATAGTGCTTTAGACGAAATTTACACCCGTATTACGCAAGATGTATTTAATGACTCATTAGCAAAATGGTAAAAAGTAGTCAGTTTTAAGTTCTTGGGCACATTTAAAATGTAAATTTCAAATTAATTTTAGAATAAATCATTATTAGCTCAAAAAAATTATTACCAAAACTGACATTAAAACCGATACTAAAAACCGAGACTTAAAAAAATGAATTTTACCGATTATACATACATTATAAACAAACCCAATGCCATAAACGAGCGTCACAACATTGCGTTGGATAAAATAATCAACCAATTTCCCTATTTTCAAAGTGCTCGGGTATTGCGATTAAAACAACTTTATAACCAAAATAGTTTTAAATATAATGTTGACCTTAAAGTTGCGGCTGCATTCACAACTGAGCGAAGTATTTTGTTCGATTTTATAACCTCCGAAACTTTTACAACCATTCAAAATGCACAATTTGACGCGAAAATGGAACAATTGTTAAACATAAATGTAAACGATGTTGAATTGGTTGAACCATTACTAATTGCAACCCAAAATACATTAGAAAACTCCATTTTAAATTCTATTAAAAATGCTAATTTTGAGGAACAATTAAATGAAAACTCATTAGAAATTGGCAAGCCATTACAATTTTCAGTTTCCGAAAAACATTCTTTTCAAGAGTGGTTGCAACTCTCAAGACAACAACCTATTGTGCGTGAAATTAAAAGTACAGTTTCCGAAACCGATTCGAAATCAAAACAAGAAACAATAATTGATAATTTTATAGCATCCAACCCAAAAATTCCTGCGCTAGATAAAAACAATTTTCAACCCATACAAATACAGCCAACAATCGAAGAAAAATCGTATCTAATGACCGAAACTTTGGCAAAAGTTTACCTTGAACAAAAAAAATATGACAAAGCTATTCAAGCTTATGAAATATTAATTTTGAAATATCCAGAAAAAAGTAGTTTCTTTGCAAACCGAATATTAGAAATTAAAAATTTACAATAAAATAATAATTCTTAAACAATGACAAATTTCACCGTTTTTTTAGTATTAATCACCATCGTGTGCTTTTTATTAATCATAGTAGTAATGGTTCAAAATCCTAAAGGAGGCGGACTTTCATCATCTTTTGGAGCCAATACCAATATGGGTGGTGTTCAAAAAACAACCGACTTTTTAGACAAAAGTACTTGGACTCTTGCAACCCTATTAATCGTATTAATTTTAATGTCTTCATTAAGTTTTCCAACATTAACAGGCGGTAGTAATTCCAAGTTAATTGATGCTCCAGCAACAACAATTGACAAACCAACAACTAAAGAGGCTTCAAAACCAATAGAAACTGTTCCAGCTACACCAGTAAAAAAATAATTTTACTAAATATACATCAAATCCCGAGCAATCGGGATTTTTTTTTAATCAGAAACAAGCAGCTTAAGAATTTAATTCCAAATCGTAATAACTTTATTTCATCTTCTTAACCAATAGAATAGATCCGCTATAAAAAACTCTTCAGGAAAGTGATTTACAAATAAAAAATAGGTGAAGTAATCGGGGTTGTATTAAAAAGACAATTGACTATAATTAAAGTTTGACAAAA